>NZ_JBHXQZ010000052.1:0-56623 GCF_042717095.1 Streptomyces sp. NPDC058632
GCGTTTTGTTCTGGGGGGGCGCGCGCCCCTCGGGGGGGGTTGATTACGCGGGGCGGCTTTTTGTTGAGGTTTAGGTGGGGGGGGGGGGGGCCGGCCGCCCCCCCCCACCCCTCCACGCGTTCCGGAGAGGTGCAGATGACAGTAGACGATTCCTTGGGCCGTCTCGACGACGACGATTACCCCGCCTACACGATGGGCCGGGCCGCCGAGATACTCGGCACCACCCAGGGCTTCCTCCGCGCCGTCGGAGAGGCCCGCCTGATCACCCCGCTCCGCTCTGCGGGCGGCCACCGCCGCTACTCCCGCTACCAGCTGCGCATCGCCGCCCGCGCCCGGGAACTCGTCGACCAGGGCACCCCCATCGAGGCCGCCTGCCGCATCATCATCCTCGAAGACCAGCTCGAAGAAGCCCAGCGCATCAACGCCGAACACCGCCGGACCGCCGGCTTGTCCGGTCCGTCCGTGTCCTGAGACGGTGCGCCCGGGTTCCGGCGGGACCCCGTCCGCACGTGTCGGGGCGTGACGCGCGGGTCGTTCTGCCCGGTGACAGAGCGTACGGACGGGCGGCGCCCGCGTCGGTCGTCATGGTTCGGAAGTCCTCCTTCGCGCACGCCTTCGGCGTGCGCGTTTCGCTGTGCCGTGCCGCAGGGACCAGGGCTTCGGCCTCATCGAACAGGACGGTGGCGCCGCTGACGCGTTCGTGAACGGCGACCGCTCTTCCTGGAACGTTGCGTTCGGGGTGGATCAATAGCTGCGACCGTGAGGTGAGGGTTTGACGCGCCGGGCCGGAAGTGTTTTTGCCGCACCGGGCGGAATAGAATCATGTACCATGCATCGGCTGTCATGGCATGCTACTGTCGATTTCAGTTGCAGACGTGGTTCCCACACTTCAAGCGCCTCGAACGGTATCTTAGCCGTTGGGAGCGCTTTTATATTTCCGGTCCTTCCGGGAGGGGCGTTACTGCAGCGACCCGGTATCCGTGTATTACGGGCACCTGCGCGCGTACTGCCCCAAAGGAGATATGACATGGCATCTGGCACCGTGAAGTGGTTCAACGCGGCAAAGGGTTTCGGCTTCATCGATCAGGATGGTGGCGGCGCCGACGTGTTCGCCCACTTCTCGAACATCGGCACCCAGGGCTTCCACGAATTGCTCGAAGGTCAGAGGGTCACCTTCGACATCGCGCCGAGCCGGAAGGGCTTGACGGCCGAGAACATCGTTCCCGCCTGACGCCGGCGCGCACTCCGCAGCGGGGCCCGCACCCCTCGGGGCGGGGGCCCCGCTGCAGGCGTTTCCCGTCGTGGACCCACGCGTGGAACCGCCGCCGCCCGCAGGAATCGTCCGGGGACGCGGGCCTCCTCAAAAGCTGCACCCTCTGAAGTCCTGGATTTCAGGTCCGGATGACACCGACACCCTTTCATCGCCTGCATCCGCACCAGATTCACTGCACGTCAAACTTGCTTTGGCATTCCATTCGGCTCGTTCTTGTGGCCCCCGCACTGCTCTTGCGTGGCGGGCCTTCCTTGATGCGGGCGGTATCAAGGAAGGTTCTGAATGAACCCCGCACCTCCGAACGGCCACTCCTCCCACAGCCGGGCCGGCGGCCCGGCTTTCGGCTCCGGCGACGGTGCGGGCCGAGGCGGCCACTTCGGCTCCCTCGCCCTCGGTGAGAAGAAACCGGTGGGCATGGATATCCGTCGCAGGAACAACGTCACCGTCACCGGCCGTGTGGACGGGCCGGTGCTCCTGCTGGCGCACGGGTTCGGCTGTGACCAGAACATGTGGCGCCTGGTGGTCCCCCTGCTGGCCGAGGAATTCCGGCTGGTGCTCTTCGACTACGTGGGCTCCGGCCGCTCGGACCCTTCGGCCTGGAGTGAGCAGCGCTACACCTCGTTGGAGGGCTACGCCTCGGACGTCCTGGACGTCTGTGAGGAGCTGGACCTGCGGGACGTGATCTTCGTGGGGCATTCGGTCAGTGCCATGGTCGGGGTCCTCGCGGCGGCCAGGGCGCCCCAGCGGTTCTCCCGCCTGGTGATGGTGGCTCCGTCGCCCTGCTACATCGACGAGGACGGGTACCGGGGCGGGTTCAGCGCGGACGACATCGACGAGCTGCTGGAGTCGCTGGAGTCGAACTATCTGGGCTGGTCGGCGGCGATGGCCCCGGTGATCATGGGTAACGCGGAGCGGCCCGAACTCGGCCAGGAGCTGACCACCTCGTTCTGCGCGACCGACCCGGACATGGCCCGGGTCTTCGCCCGCACGACCTTCCTGTCCGACAGCCGCGAGGACCTCGGGACGGTCGCGGTGCCGACGCTGGTGCTGGAGTGCAAGCAGGACGTGATCGCCCCCCGCGAGGTCGGCGCCTACGTCAACGACGCGATTCCGGGCAGCCGCCTGGTCACGCTGGAGGCAACGGGGCACTGCCCGCAACTGAGCGCACCGCAGGCCACCGCGGCGGCGATCACCGACTTCATAAAGGAGGCGCGCTGATGGGCCGCAGCAGTCAACATCCGGATGGTGAGCAGGACGTGGAAGCCACCAACGTGGCCTTCACCGTCCTGCTGGAGGACAGCGTGGAGGAACTGTACGAGCAGGCGCCCTGCGGCTACCTCTCCACGCTGATGGACGGCACCATCGCGAAGATCAACACCACCCTTCTGGAGTGGCTGGGGCTTTCGCGGCAGCAGGTGGTGGGCCGGATGCGGTTCACCGACCTGCTCACCGTGGGCGGCAGGTTCTACCACGAGACACACTTCGCCCCGCTGCTGCAAATGAACGGCGAGGTCAGCGGCATTGCCCTGGACATCAGAACCACTGACGGGCAGCGGATGCCGGTGCTCGTCACCTCGAAGGTGAAGACCAGCGACGACGGCGGACCGATGCTCGTCCGCACCACGATCTTCGACGCCCGCGACCGCCGCGCCTACGAGATCGAGCTGCTGCGCGGACGCCAGGAAGCCGAAGAGGCGCGCCGGCAGGCCGAGGTCGACCGCGAACGGCTCCAGGAAGCCCTCGCCGTCCTGCAGCAGAGCCTGCTGCCCGCCGAACTGCCCACGGTTCCGGGTCTGGAAGCCGGCTCCTACTACCACACCGCCTCTCCGGATCTTCTCGGCGGAGACTTCTACGACCTGTTCCCCCTCGGCGCGGACCGGTGGGCGTTCTTCCTCGGCGACGTGTGCGGCAAAGGCCCCCAGGCCGCCGCGGTCACCTCACTGGTCCGCTACACGCTGCGGGCGGCCGCCCTGCACGACCCGGACCCCGTCACCGTACTGACCACCCTGAACACCGTGCTGCACGAGCGGTACACCAGCGGCGACACCCGGTACTGCACCGCCGTCTTCGGCGTCCTGCACCCGGGCGGCGACCATGTCGGCGTACACGTGGCCTCCGGCGGCCACCCCTCCGCACTGATCCAGCGCGCCGACGGCACCGCGCATTACCTGCCCACTCCCGACGGCATGCTCATCGGCGTCCTGCCCCAGGCACAGTTCACAGCCGCCCGCACCCAGCTGTCCCCCGGTGACACCCTGCTGCTCTACACCGACGGCCTGACCGAAGCCCGCACCGGGCCCAGGCGTGAGCTCTACGGCGAGGACGCCCTGCGCGCCTTCGTCTCCGAACAGCCCGCAACGGGGCCCCAGGCCCTTGTCACCGCTCTGGCCAAGCTCCTCGCCGACTTCGGCGACGGACTCGACGACGACACAGCGCTGCTCGCCCTCGGCGTGCCCGCCCCGCTTCCCACCCTCGCGAGTGAAGACCTGACATGAGCCCGCTGACGATCACCGCCCGCGACGCAGCCACCGGTCCCGTACTGGAGATCACCGGTGCCCTCGACTACACGACGGCACTCGAACTCCGTCAGGTCGTGGACCGCCTCACCCTGGCCGGTGGGCAACTGCTGGTCATGGATCTGGCCGGCTTGGAGTTCTGCGACTCCAGCGGCATCACCGCTTTGCTGGTGGCACGCAACCGGGCTACGGAACAGAGCGGCGACATAGCCTTGGCCGCAGTCCCCGCCAACACCGCCCGCATCCTGCGCATCTCCGGCCTGGACCGGGTCTTCACCCTCTACCCCGACACATCAACAGCCACCGAGTCCAGCTCCACGGCCCGCTGATCATCGGGACCCGAGGGATCGCGGAGCCTGCGCCCACTCATGCCCGAACCCTCGATCCGGCTTGCCGAGCCGGGCGGCGCGGACACCGAGCACCGGGCCGGTCAGGAGCAGAACCAGGCCGGTGAGGTTCCACGCCCGGTCGTACGGGGTACTCGGCAGGGGCGCTAGCCGCTCGCCGCTCGCTCGAGCGATGAGGACGCGGGCCGCCCCGGCGGGGAGCGCAGAGATGACTGAGCCGCCGTCCGGGCCGGAGGCGCTCCCGCGCCGCGTCGGAGGAGGAGGGTGCCACTCGTGCGGCTTCTGCTGGTCTCCGACACGCACGTGCCGGTACGCGCCAAACGACTGCCCTCCGAGCTGTTGGACGAGACGGAGCGGGCCGATGTCGTGGTGCACGCGGGGGACTGGGTCGACACCCCCACGCTCGACCTGCTGGAGGCACGCGCCCGGCGGCTGATCGGCGTGTTCGGCAACAACGACGGCCCCGAGCTGCGCGAGCGGCTGCCCGAGGTGGCCCGGGCGGAGCTGGGAGGTCTGCGGTTCGGCGTCGTTCACGAGACGGGCCCGGCGCGGGGGCGGGAAGCCCGCTGCGCCGAGCGCTTTCCCGACCTGGACGTCCTGGTCTTCGGTCACAGCCACATCCCCTGGGACACCGGTGCGCCGGGTGGCCTGCGCCTGCTGAACCCGGGGTCGCCGACGGACCGCAGGCGGCAGCCGTACTGCACGTACATGACTCTCGTCGTGGCGGACGGCGTGCCGGGCGAGGTCACCGTGCACCGACTGCCGAGGCGCTGACCGGCGATCCGCCCGCCGCGCGGCGAAACCGGTCAGGCCACGTTCACCGTCGGGCCGTCCGGCGTGAGGGTCGCCACCCGGCCCCGGTCGCAGTGGACGACCCGCTCACCGAGGCCGCGGCGGTCCATCTCCTCGAGGAACGCGCTCAGCGGCGACTTCATCACCGTGTAGTCGTCATAGTGAACGGGAAGCGTGAACCGCGGACCGAGACGCCGGCTGAGTTCCGCTCCCTGCCTGCCGTCCATGGTGACCACGAAACCTCCCGGCAACCGGGTGCCGCCCAGGTGCAGGACCGCGAGGTCCGTGTCCGGGTAGCGCCTGTGGATCTCCTCCATTCCGTCGAAGAGGAGCGTGTCCCCCGACACGTACACGCGCAGGCGCACCGGCCCGCCCGCCGGGCCGAATTCCAGCATGCTTCCCATGACCGGCGGCAGGAGGCCGCGCAGAGGCCCGACGGCGTGGCGTCCGGGCATCGCGGTCAAACGGACCTGGCGGCCTTCCTTGGAGAGGGTGTGGTGCTGCCAGTCGCGCAGCCCCCTGGCGCGGCGGAAACCCTGAAAGGTCCGGAGACGGCGTGCCGCGTGCGGGGTGGTGAGGAGGGGCACTGCCCGGTCGAGGTTTCTGCGTGCCACCCGGTCCCAGTGGTCCCCGTGCAGGTGGGAGAGGACGACGGCGTCGAGGCCGGCGGGGAGCTGATCCACGCCGATGGCCGGCTCCCTCAGCCGCCTCGTCAGCAGTCCGTACCCCAGATACGCGTGCTGCCCGCGGTGCAGGAAGTTCGGATCGGTGAGCAGGGTCAGGGTTCCGTACCGTACGAGCAGGGTCGCGTTGCCGATGAACTGGACGTGCACCGCCGAGTCGGCCGACGAGAGCATCATGACTCCTCCCGTGTCTGTCCTGTTCCGCGCTGACCTCTGCGGTTTTTCCCTACGACAAGTGTGAACCGCAGGTACGGCATCCGCCTTCCAGCGAGAGCCCCCGCCAGGCAGTCCGCTGTACGTACGTTCCCGCGCATCACGGGGTGACTCTCCTATGAGCGCCCGCGCAGGGGGACGAACCATCCGTAACGGGCGCTCACGGGGACGGCCGTCGGGTTACGGGAGAGGGATGCCGCCGGCGGCGTCGAGGCCCTCGATGGTGATGTAACCCGCCTGGGGCGAAGTGAGACCCGCTCCAGCCTGTACACGGCGTCGATGACCGTCACACCGGCCCGCCTCGTGCCCGAGAAGCCGTATCGGGTGCCCGTCCTCAACGTCGCCTACAGCCCGGACGGCAAGGTCCTGGCCGCGAGTCACCGGGGCCACGGATCCGACGGCGGGCGTGTCCAGTTGTGGGACGTGTCCGCGCCGGCCAGGCCCGTCGAGGCGGGCCGGTCCAAGCTGAAGAGCAGTACGGTCATCGCCTACCACCCCCGCTCACGGATCCTCGCCGCACAGTCGGCGGACGAACTGACGCTGTGGGACACCGCGGACCCGCAGGAGCCGAGACGGCTCGCCCTGGTGCGGCTCGCTCCTCAGGCGACGTACACGCTTGCCTTCAACAAGGACGGCCGGACGCTTGCGGCGGGCAGCAAGAAGGGACTGCTGCGGCTGTGGAACGTGAGTGACCCCGCCCGGCCCACGCTGCGAGCGCAGCGGACGGTCGCCGAGTCGCCGTTGATCTCTTTGGCCTTCACTCGCGACGGAGGGCATCTGATCACGGGCAACGGCAATCCCAGCAGGGTGGCCGCCCTGTCAGCCCCACGTACACAAAGCCCCGCCCCGACGACCCGTACAGTCGCGCAGCGCTTCTCCGCCACCCGGCGTGGTGCGCGCCTCACCCGGCTGCCCGCCGCGCATCAACTCACCGAGTGGGGGCACCCGCACGGCACCGACGCACACGACGCGGCCGTCCTCGTCGTCGCCGAACTCGCTTCCAACGCTGTCCTGCACGGACGAGTCCCGGGGCGGGACTTCGCCCTGGCCCTGTCCTTGGACGACAGTCGGGGCATCGTCCGGATCGAGGTGACCGACACCCGCCCCGTCCGGCCGGCGCGGCTGGTTCCCGGCCCGGACGAGGACGGGGGCCGTGGCCTGGTCCTCGTCGAGGCGCTCGCCGCCGACTGGGGCGTCGGCGGCCGCCTCGGCCCCGGCAGGACAGTCTGGGCCGAGTGCGCCACGGAAGCGCGGTGACGCCGCCCGCGCTCGCCGTTGCAGAGGCGCGGCCCGCAACACCCGGCTTTCCCATCTCCCGAACGTCAGCTGTCGACCGCACCGCAGATCGCCAAAATAACACCTACCCTTGCCCATTTGGTGATGGCAAGCTTTCGCCCAGGCAGCTCCCACCACCCATCAGGCCGTGTCAGGCGCATGACGACCACATGCGGCCACGCACGGGACGTCACACATCGGGGGAACGAGTGAGAGACGAATTATTGGAGCCGGAGAACTTCACCGAGGTGGCGGCGTTCATGGCAGGTCTCCGTCGGTTACGCGCGGTGTCGGGGCTGACGTTCCGGGAACTGGCCCACCGGGCCGAAGCGGAGGGTCGTGTCCTGCCCGCCAGTACGCTCGCCACCGCCCTGAGCCGGGAGAAGCTGCCGAGGGCGGAACTCGTGGAAGCGCTCGTGCGCGCCTGCGGCTGTCCGCCGGACGTCGTCGCCGCCTGGTTGGCGGCACGCAGCAGGCTCGCTCATCCCGTAGGTCCTGAAGCCACTTCGAGCAGTGCGCTGGCAGCGGCCCCTGAACAGGGAGACTCGGCTGATGCGGCGACGGCAGTACGGCGCGGGCGCCCGGGTCTGCCTCGGCAGGCGGGAACGTACATCGCTGTGGCGGTTGTCGCCGCCGCTGCCACCTTGGGGCTGGTCCTGTACGAGCAGACCCGTTCCACGGCCGCCACCACCAATCAGGGAACGGCCAATGAGGGACTGGCCGCCGTTCCGGATGATGCCACCGCACCAGCGGCCCGGTCCGGGTCCGTACCGGAGGGCAAGTACCGTATTCGTGCCGTGTATTCGGGGCTCTGCCTCGCCGAGCGCGTCGGTGAGGGGTCGGGCCAGGTCCACCAGGCGCGATGCGCCGATGCCATACCGGACTACGCCCTCGAACAGCTTGCCGACGGTACGTATCAGATCCTCTCCAACCACCCCGAGTTCGGGCCGGGGTGCATGGGCGTGACGGACCGGCGTACCGCCGATCTCGCCCAGGTCGCCGATGACGTGTGCGGACGACGGGGTCCTGCCGAGCGCTTCGCGCTGGAGCCCGCGGACACCGCCACCGTCAGCCGGCCCGCCACGGCCGGCCCCGGCACCTCACCCGACCAGGGCTCGTACAGGCTGCGCCCACGCCATTCCCAGAAGTGTCTGGGTTTCACCTTGTCGGCTAGGTCCGGCGAGCTGGAATGGCAGCCACTGCTTCAGGTGTCGTGCGACCCGGCGGCCGAAGAACAGCTGTTCGCCTTCGATCCGGTGAAGTGACGACGCCGAGGGCGGTGCCGACCGCGACGGCGATCCTGGCGAAAACGGTGGGCGGCCCGGCCGAGCGGCCGTACGACGACACCCAGCACCTCCTCGGCCGAGTAGTAGCCGAATCGCCGTGAGTCGAAGCTCTGTGCCCGATTGTCCCCGAGCAGCACGAGCCTCCCCGGCGGCACAGTGGTCTCGGGTACGTCGGCCAAGGACGGAACGCTGTCACGCGGTATCGCGTCACCCGGCACGGCGGCGACCCGCTTGATGATCCACTCGGAGTACGCAGGTTCCTCGGGGCCCATCACAGCGCGCCCGAGCACCGCGAGTTCCCCGACCGCTCGGACGGGACCGCGTCGGACGAGGACGCGGTCCCCGCCCCGGAGCGTGGGCTGCATGCTCGCTCCCCGGACCGTCACGACCACCCATCGGCCGCGCAGCAGGGCACGACCCACGGCCAGCAGCACCCAGGGAACGGGCGCCAGGACGGACAGCCACACCAGTGGTGGCGCGGGCCGGTGCAGCACCGCCAGTGGTACGGCCGTGATCAGCAGGGCCAGCCCGACAAGGAGCGGGACACGCACGGGGCGGGCGAGGTGTTCGCCCCGGCGGGAGGCGGGAACAGTCATGGTGGAGTTTCCTCAGTCGCGCGCGGCGGTCCGGTAGCCGGATGCCTGGAGTGTGAACAACCGTGCGTAGGTCCCTTCCAGTTCGAGCAGTTCCGCGTGGCTGCCCTCTTCCGCCACGCGACCGTCTTCCAGTACGACGATCCGGTCGGCGCCCCGTAGTGCGCCGAGGCGGTGTGAGATGAGCAGACTGGTCCGGCCGGTGCGTGTGTGCTGCAGCGAGGCGTGGATCTCGGCCTCGGCCTCGGCGTCGAGACCGGCCGAGGGCTCGTCGAGGATCAAGAGTTCGCTGCCGTCCCGCAGCAAGGCTCTTGCCAACGCGAGCCGTTGGAACTGGCCCCCGGACAGCACCACGCCCGTCTCCGGGTCGCCCTTGTCCCCTTCCATCATGAACGTCCGGGAGAGCAGGGTCTCGTAGCCGTACGGAAGGTGGCTGAGGACGTCGTGGATGCCTGCCTCACGTGCGGCGCGGGTGATGCGCTCGCCATCCCCCAGCGCACTCAGGTCACCCAGGGCGATGCTCTCGGCGGCGGTGAGGTCGTAGTTCATGTAGTCCTGGAAGACGACCCCGATCCTGCGGCGCAGTTCTGCTGGGTCCACCTCGCGCAGGTCCACGCCGTCCCATCGAATCGCGCCTTTCACCGGGTCGTAGAGTCGGCAGAGGAGTTTCACCAGGGTGGACTTGCCGGCCCCGTTGAGGCCGACCAGCGCCAGGGAACGCCCGTACGGAACACGGAGGCTGACGCCCCGCAGGATCCACGGATGGTCGGCCGAATAGCGGAACCACACGTCGTCGAACTCGATCGCCCCGCCCAGGGACGGCAGGTCGCGGGGCGCCTCGGCAACGGGCAGGTCCTGCGCGGCGGTGGTGACGGCGACGAAGTGGCCGAACAGCAGCAGCGACTGGTGGGTTCCGGCGATCGCACCTGCCAGACCTCCCAGCGCGGACTGCACGGCGACGACGGCGGTGAGGAACATCGCCACGTCCCCCAGGGACAACCCGCCCCGGCTCGCCGACGCCACCGCCCAGACCAGGCCGCCGCCCGAGACGAGGGCTCCCAGCATTCCCAGCCCCGCCTGCCAGGTGACCTCCCTGCGGTCCACGGTCCGCCGCGCGGCGTTGGCCGCCCGCCGCTCCGCCAGCATCCGGCCCCGCAGATGGGGGGCGGTTCCGAACAGCCGGATCTCCTTGGCGGCGGCCACGCTCGACAGCAGGTGGCTGTAGAACATCTCCCGGCGTTCGATGGGGCCGACCATGACCGAGACCGCTGCCCGCTGCCGGGACAGCGCCACCTCCGCGAGCAGTGTCGGGATACCGGCGAAGAGCACCAGGACCGTCATGCCCGAATTCAGGGTCCACAACGACAGCAGAAACCCCATCAGTACGAGCGCCGACTGGCCCAGGCGCAGCAGACCGTCCACCGCCTGGAGGGGCATCGTCCCACCCGCCTGTTCGGCGAGGCGCAGCCGGTCGAGGAAGGCGGGGTCCTCGAAGCGGGCGAGGCCCACGAACCGCTCGACCGCGCGGAACAGCTGGTCCTGTGCCCGCAGGCCGACCGAGCGGTCGAGTTCGGTACGCAGGTACTCGGCGCCCTGGGGGCCGATCACCAGCGCGACCCCCGTCAGGGAGAATCCCACGGCCGACCAGACCGGATCCCAGGCGGGGGTGCGGCCCGACAGTCCGTCGAGGATCAGCTTGGTCAGCCAGGCAGCCGCGACCGGCAGGACGCCGCCCACCAGAGTCGTCATCACGTAGAGGCAGAAGGTTCCAGGCGCCGCGGCGAAGGCCAGGCGGCAGGCCGTTTGCAGGGTCTGCCGGCCCCCGTTTCCCAGCGGAGCCGACGGCTCTCCGTCCTCCTGCCTCAGGGCCGACGAACCTCCGTCCCGCGGCGGGCAGGGCGCCTCGGCCATCAGATCAGGGCGCCCATCGGCTGGTCCAGGTCGATGCTGTTGGCGCTGACCCGTACCTGACCGAGCTCGTCCCGTGCGACGCGCAACATCGTCGGGAAAGCCGACACTTTGAACGCCCCGGCGACAGGACCCATGCCGTTGGTCACCACGACACGCGCGACCGGAGCCAGCGCCTCAGCGAACTCCCTTTCCTTGCCGTCGTCCTCGGCGACCACCACGAGAGTCTGGTCCCGGCCGCCGGGCAGCTTCCTGGCGTACTCGACGAAGCGCGGCATCTTCTCCCGGCACGGCGAGCAGTCGTGCATGAAGAAGGCCACGATGCAGTCCTCGGCGAGGTCGTCGCGTCCGACTTCCACACCGTCGAGCGTGACGGCGGCGAACTCACCGACCTCCAGGCCGACGGGTACGTCCGACTCGTTCGGACCGCCGCGCGTGGCCAGCAGTTCGCTGTGCTCGCGCAACCGCCTGACCACGCCGACGGTCAACAGCAAGTTCAGGCAGCACAGCAACCCCACCACCAGAACGAGAACGAGGAACAGGGCATTCATTGTCTGACTCCGTTTCAGGTGCGTGAAAACTTCCGACGTTTCAGGGATGACGAGCGGGCCGCCCGGAGAGCCGACGGCCCCGGGCGAGCACGGCTACGGACAGGGGTCTTTGCGGCGGCGCCCGGCCGGAACAGCGAGACGATGTCGTCGAGCACCGTGACCAGAGCACCCAGCACGGCCCCGGCACAGACAGCGCCCACCGCCCCGGACCACACCAGCGGCCCGTGCGGCGCGGACGATGCGAAGACACCGGTGGCCGCAGCGGCGACAAGGAGCACATTGCGCAGCAGGTGGCGCGGCGCGAGCACCGCCGACGAGGCCCCGAAACAGCGGCACGGCCTGTCGCCACCGCGCCGCAGCACGACCGCGATCGCGCCGGAGAAGACGAGCAGGAGCAGGCCGGCCGCGGCGAAGCCCGCGACGGCGAGGAGGTGCGAGGGAGCGGCAAGGCAGGCGACCAAGGCGAGTTCACCCGCCACGACACAGCCGGCGGTCAACGCGGTCAGCCGGTCCGGCAGCAGCCTCATGGCACGCAGAGACGCACGGAATTCCCGATGGGACGACGGCCCCAGCTTGCTCAGGGACGAGATCAGGAACACGACGCCGACGAAGCAGCGCAGGCCGAGAGCCAGGTAGTGCATGACAGACATCCACCTCTACTGGAAAGAGCGGCGCCGCGTGGGCGCCGCCCCCGCTTCAGGCCCGATCAGCAGGACGTCGCGCCGCACCAGGTGCTCTTGACGACACAGCCCTGTCCGTCGCAGCAGTACGCCTTGCACTGCTGGTTGCTCGGGCACTGCCAGCACGCCTTGAACCACTTGCAGCCACACTGCGCCGCAGACGCCTCGATGCCGGGCACGAACCGCTCCAGCAGACTGGCCCCCATGGCCTCCAGTTTCTTCAGCAAGGGATTTCCTCTCTCTTCCAAGTCACCCAGCCCTTCCGTGGGCCGAGCCGGAACCAGATTCACCACCCCCTGAGGTGCCGTGCAATCGATCCGGCGCACCGGCACGGTACGGATCGGTTCCGTACCCGTTCCGCAGTGAACGTGCAGGTCGGAGCAATTTTCTGATCCTGTACCGAACGGGCCGGTACAACCCGGAACGAGGAGCCGTGCGCAGGCCCCGAGCCCAGCCCCAATGGCGGCGAGGGTTCGTACCTCCGGGATGTCGGCGTCCGCGCACCAGGTGAGGAACTTGTAGCGGGCCGGGCCGGGCAGGGCAGGGCAGGGCCGGGCCGAGGCGGTGGCGGTCGGCGCCGGTGCGGGCCGGAACAAGGAGGGTGCGCAGGCTTTCCTTGGCGATCCAAGCGGTGAGCAGTGTCTGTCCGATCCTCCCCTCGTCCAGCAGTGGGTTCGAAGCCTGCGCGCACGCCCGCGCCAGCGACGTACGCCTCACCGAGCACGGCACGCCTTCGGTGCCCGCGGCTTCCGCCGCCCCCGCGGAACCGGTGGAAGACACCCCGTACTCCGGGGCTGCCGCGCAGGACCCGCGCGTGGGCTACGCGGCCGGATCGCCCCTCGCCCTGCCGCGTACGTCGTCGAACCGACCCGGCTGGAGACCACGCTCGCGGCGACCGTCGACGGACTCAGCGCCGACATCCGCCGCCTCCTCGCCGCGCACCCCGGCACCCGTGTCCAGGTCACCTGGCAGGTGGGGGAGGAGGCCCACGACGACGACGCCGGCACGGCGGGCCGGGACGAGAAGGGGACCGAACGCTGATGGCGCTCCTGCCCCAGGTGGGACGGCGCTCCGCCGAGGCCACACTGTCGGCCCGACTGGCCGACACGGAGTCCGCAGCCGCCGTACTCACGGAACCGGTGCGCTTCCTCCGGCGCGAACGGTGACATCGGCGTGGTGCCCCCTGGGGGTGAGGAAAGAAGACGGTGAGCGGGCCGGTACACGAAAACCGGACATCCCGCACAAGCGTGGAGAGGGATCCGGAACAATGGATCGACGATGACCTCCGAGACCTCCCAGACGCCCGAAGCCTCACAGCCCTCCGGCGACGCCCCTGCCGACTACACCCCCTTCGCCCACCTCACCGTCCCCAACGCCGCCCTCTACCGCCAGGTGATGCGCGCCTTCCTCACCGCCAAGGAGCGGTTCGCGGTGCATCTGCGGCCGGAGGACGTGTACGCCGCCCTGGACGCGGCCAGCCGGCCCGCCGATCCCGAGGCGGTGACGCAGGCGCTGGACAAGCTCGTGGAGTGGGGCAATCTGCGGGCCGACCCGGACCACGCGCGGGTGACGGCGGTCGAGGACTTCTACCGCAGGCGGTTCATCTACCAGCTCACCCGGGCCGGTGAGGCCGCCGAGGCGGCGCTGGGGACGTACGACGAGGTGCTGGGGCGGCGCGGCGAGCTCCAGGCGGTCGCGCTGCACGACATCGTCACGCAGCTGCGGGCGCTGCTGGTGATCGCCGCGGAGGACGAGCCCGACCCGGCCAAGGCGCACATCGCCCTGTCCGTCCTGACGGCACGCTTCACCGACCTCGCGGACAACGCCCGTGCCTTCATGGGCTCGCTCCAGCGCACCATCGACCTGCACGACATCGAGGTCGAGGCGTTCCTCGCGTACAAGGACCGGCTGATCCAGTACCTGGAGCGGTTCATCCAGGACCTCATCACCCTCGGCGGGCGGATCGCCCTGCTGATCGGGGAGCTGGAGGAGCGGGGGAGGGTGGAGCCGCTGCTGCGGCTCGCCGCCGCCCGCGAGTCCGCCGACGCCGCTCCCGAGGACGCCGCCCACGCGGAGGCGGCCGCGTACGAGAAGTGGGTGGCCCGGTGGTCCGGACTCGCCCAGTGGTTCGTGTCGGGGGAGGGGCGGGAGTCGCAGGCCAGGCTGCTGCGTGGGCGGGCGCTCGGTTCGATTCCGCAGCTCCTGGCCGTGGTGCGGCAGTTGAACGAGCGGCGGGCCGGGCGGTCCGACCGCTCGGCCGACTTCCGCACGCTGGCGCGCTGGTTCGCCCAGGCGCCGGACGACGCGGCGCGGCACCGGCTGTGGCGGGTGGCGTTCGGGCTGCATTCCTCCCGGCACCTCACCGTCGACGCCGACACCCTCGCCGAGCGGGCGGCCTCACCGGAACCGGCCTCCACCCCGTGGAACGAGGCCCGACCGCTGCGCATCAGTCCCCAGCTGCGCCGGACCGGCAGCTACGAACGGCGCGGCAAGCCACGCAAGGTGGCGGACCGGAGCGAGGCCAAGCGCAGGCTCGCCGAGCTCGCCGCCCGGCAGGCGCAGGAGACCCGGCGGGCCCGGGACCGGCTCGTGACGGGCGGGCCGGTGCGGCTGTCCCGGCTCGGCGAACTCGACCCGCTCGCCTTCCAGTTGTTCCTGCGCCTGCTCGGCGACGCGCTCGCCACCTGGCGGCCGGGCACGACCACCACCGTGGCCACCAGCGGGGACGGCTCCATGGAGATCCGGCTGACCGCCCCCGACGACGGATCGAGAGCCGAAGTGCGCACCCCGGACGGCGTGTTCGGCGGTCCCGACCACCTGATCGACATCATCGACCTCACGAGGGGAGGAGCGGGGGGAGTGGGAGGAGCGGAGGGCGGCGGCGGGGCCGGTGCGTCCGCCGGAGACCCTCCCGCCCTCGCCGAACCGGGTCCGCCGTCGGCCGTATCCGTGGGTGTGCCGACGGCGACCGTACCCGCGGGCACGCGGGCCCCCCGGCACAGCGGCCCCCCTCAGCCCTCCCGATCCGCCGCGCACCTTCCGGAGAACCGATGAGCGGCCCCCTCGCCGAGGTCCTGGACGGCCAGCGCCGGGCCGACCTGCAGCGGGCCGCGCGCGCTCTGCTGAAGGAGCCGCTGCTCACGGCCGACGGCCCGCACTCCGACGAGTTCCGGCTGGTGCGCCGGCACACCGCCGAACTGCGGGAGTGGTTCGAGCGCAACGCCGGCTGGACGCTGCGCACGGACGCCGACGCCGCACGGCTGCGCAAGACACCGGGCGCCCTCACCGATCCCACGCACCCGGCGCGCGAGGCCGCCCGCAGCGCCCTGCCCTTCACCCGGCGTCGCTACGTCCTGCTCGGCCTGACGCTGGCCGTGCTGGAGCGGGGTGAGTCGCAGGTGGCCCTCGGACGCCTCGCCGAACAGGTCGTCCTGGCCGCCGCCGATCCCGAACTCGTCGCCGCCGGCATCACGTTCACCCTGGAACGGCGCGACGAGCGCCTCGACCTCGCGGCCGTCGTGCGTCTGCTGCTGCGGCTCGGGGTGCTGCGGCGGGTGGCCGGCGACGAGGACGCCTACGTCAGCGGATCGGGCGACGTGCTGTACGACGTGCGGCGGCGCGTGCTGGCAGGGATGCCGGCGTCCTTGCGGGGCCCCTCGATGGCCGAGACCGAGGAGTTCGGGGAACGCCTGGAGGAGATGACCGCGCAGACCGCGCTCGACAGCGACGAGCTCAGGTTCCGGGCGATCCGCTGGAAGCTGACCCGCATCCTCCTGGACGACCCGGTGCTCTACTACGACGACCTCACCGACGAAGAACTGGCCTACCTCACCCGGCAGCGCGGCTTCGTCACGGCGCGCATCAACGAACTGACGGGGCTGGTCGCGGAGGTCCGCGCCGAAGGCATCGCCATGGTCGACCCCCTGGACGACCTCACGGACGTCCGCATGCCGGAACAGGGCACCCACGGTCACATCACCCTGCTGCTGGCAGGGCACCTGGCACGGGCGGCCGGGCCCGTCGCACCGGCGGAACTGGCGGCCCGGGTACGGGAACTCGCCGCGGAACACGGCGGATTCTGGTCCAAGTCGGCGAGGGAGCCGGGAGCGGAGCCCGAACTCGTCGAACAGGCGCTGACGAAGCTGGTCGCGCTGGGACTCGCCGAGCGCACCGAACGGGGCGTCGTACCGCGACCGGCCCTCGCACGCTACGCGGTCGGTGAACCCGTCGTGAGGAAGCCCGGACGGGCCCACGGCCACGGCCACGGCCGCCGGACCTCCATGACCGTGCAGGACGAAAGGTGAACGTGAACCACCCTGTGACCGCCCTCCCGGACCCCGCCCCCGGCCGGTGGCGGCCCCTGCGCATCGGGCTCGTCGACCTGTTCCACTACGACGTCGAGGAGTTCTGGTTCCGCGACGGCCGGCTGCTGCTGCGCGGCAACAACGGCACCGGCAAGTCGAAGGTGCTCGCCCTCACCCTGCCGTTCCTCCTGGACGGCGACCTCTCCGCCCGCCGCGTGGAGCCCGACGGCGACCCGGGCAAGCGGATGGAGTGGAACCTGCTCCTGGGCGGCGCACACCCGCACCCGGAACGCCTCGGTTACACCTGGATCGAGTTCGGACGGTCCGACGACGCCACGGGCGAGGCACATTTCCGTACGCTGCTGTGCGGGCTGAAGGCGGTCACCGGCCGCGGCATCGCCCGCCACTGGTTCGCGGTGACGGACCAGCGCGTCGGCGCCGGTCTCGACCTGCTGGACGCGACCGGAACGGCGCTGTCCCGGGACCGGCTCGCGGAGGCCGTCGGCAGTCACGGCATGGTGTACGACACGGCGAAGACGTACCGCAGAGCCGTCGACGAAGCCCTCTTCGGGCTCGGGGAGCGGCGCTACGGCGCCCTCGTCGACCTCCTGATCCAGCTGCGCCAGCCCCAGCTGTCCAAGCGCCCGAGCGAGGCCGCCCTGTCCCGGGCGCTCACCGAGGCACTGCCGCCGATGGACCAGGCGGTCGTCGCCGACGCGGCGGAGGCCTTCAGGTCGCTGGACGAGGAGAAGGAGGAACTGCGGGCGGCCCGCGAGGCCGAGCAGGCATCCTCGGCGTTCCTCGACCACTACCGGCGCTACGCCCGCGTCGCCTCCCGGCGCCGTGCCCGCCTGCCCCGCCGCGAACACGCCCGGTACGAGAACCTCCAGCGGGAACTCCTCAGGGCGCAGACGGACCGGGACCAGGCCGTGACGGACCGGGAGGAGGCCCGTGAGAGAGGCGCCGCACTCGGCGAACGGGCCGCGCGACTGGCGGCCCAGGACGCCGCACTGCGCTCCGGACCCGAGATGCGCGACGCCCGCGCCCTCGACCGGGCGGCGGCCGACGCCTCCCGTACGGCCGGAGAGCTGACGCGGGCCGAGGGGGACCGGCGGACGGCGGCCGAGGCGCACACCCGGGCCCTGGGCCGGCTCGCCACCGCGGGCAACCGGCTCACGGCGTCCCAGGAGGCCCTCGACGAGATCCGGGACCGGGTGGCCGAGAGCGCCGCCGCGGCCCGGCTCGACGTCCCCAGGACGGAGGGAGCCCCCGAACCGGTCCTGCGCCGCGAGGCGGACGAGGCGACGGCGGGCAGGCGGCGCGCCGTCGAGCACGTGGCGGAACTCGCCACCCGGGCCGAGCGCGCCGAGGAGCGGCGCAGGGCCGCCCGCCTGCGCGCCGACGAGGCCGACGAGGAGGCCGTGCACAGCGGTCAGCGGCTGGCCGAGGCGGAGGAGCACGTCGCCGGGGCGGGGCGGGCGCTCGTCACGGCCGTGCGGGAGTACCTCTCCGGGTGCGTGGAGCTGCGGGTGCCCGGACTGCCGGGGGTCCTGGACGCCGTACAGGACTGGGTGAGCGGTCTCGAGGGCCCCCTGCCGGCGCGTACCGCGGCCGCCGGGGCACATCGCACCGCCGTCTCCCGCCTGGCCGACCGGGCGGCCGGGCTGGCCCACCGCCAGGCGGCGACGGCGGAGCGGCAGCGGCTGGCGCTGGAAGAACTGACCGCCCTCGAAACGGGTGGGGAGCGCGGTCCGGCGGCTCCCCCCACGCGCACGCCCGACGTGCGGAACCGGGGTCTCGGCGCCCCGCTGTGGCGGCTCGTCGACTTCCGCCCGCACGTCAGCGAGGCCGACCGCGCCGGACTGGAAGCCGCGCTGGAGGCTTCGGGGCTCCTCGACGCCTGGGTACGGCCGGACGGCTCCGCGGTCGCGGCGGACGGCCACGACGTGCTGCTCGATCCGGTCGGGCTGCTCGGCGGGGCCGGCCTCGACCGCGCGCTGTGCCCGGTGGTCGACCCGGCGGACGCGGGGGCCGTCGCCGTGGGGGAGGAGACGGTCGCGCGCCTGCTCGCCTCGATCGGGCTGGCCGCGGGGACCGGCGACGGTCCCGAGGCGACCTCCTGGGAGGCCGGCGGTCACGACACCTGGGTCCGCGCGGACGGGCGCTTCCGGGTCGGCGCGCTCACCGGAAGCTGGGCCAAGGACAGCGCCCAGTACGTCGGAGAAGGAGCGCGGGAACAGGCACGCCGCGCCCGGATCGGCGAACTGCGCACCGAGATCAACGGGTTGGCAGCGGAACGGGAGAAACTGGCCGAGGAGGCCCGCGCCGTGGCCGAGTGCCGCTCCGTGCTCGACGCCGAACTCGCCGCCGTACCGGGCGACGACGACCTGCGCCACGCACACGCACGCGTCACCGCCGCGGCCGACGCGGCCCACCGGGCCCGTACCCGGCAGGACGAACGGGCCGCGGAACTGGCCCTGGCGGCGGAACGGGCCGACCGTGCGGCGGCCGAACTCGACGAGACCGCGGCCGCCCTGCACCTTCCCACCGATCGCACGGCACTGGGCGCCGTACGCCAGGCGCTCGCCGACCACACCGCTCTCCTGGCGGCCCTGTGGCCCGCGCTGCGCGAACACGCGGACGCCGAGCGCGCGGTGACCGGCGAGCAGGCGGAGACCCGCCGGGCCGAAGCCCTCGTGTCCGACCTCGCGGAGCGCGCGGCACAGGCGGCCCGGGGCGCCGCGGCGGCGGACGAACACCTCACGACACTGCGCTCCACCGTCGGAGCGGCCGTCGCCGAGCTCCAGCGGCAGCTGGAGGAGACGGCCGAGGCGGCCCGCGCCTGTGAGAACGAACAGCGGCAGGCCCAGGCGGACCACGGTGACGCCGACCGGCGGGCCAGCCGCGCCGAAGGGCGCATCGAGCGGCTCGCCGAGGACGTCACCGAGGTGACCGCCGCGCGTGAGGAAGCCGTCGCGGCGCTCCAGCGGTTCGCCGCGACGGGGCTGCTCGCCGTCGCACTGCCCGACCTCGCCGTACCGGACGGCGACGGTGGGAGGTGGGCGGCGACCCCCGCCATCACGCTCGCGCGGGCCGTGGAGTCCCGGCTCTCCTCGGTCGACGACTCGGACGCGGTCTGGGAGCGGGTGCAGAAACGGCTGAGCGAGGAGTTCGGCCGGCTCCAGGACGCGCTGTCGCGGCACGGCCACACCGCCACCGCCCGTCCGAGCGAGGACGGCATGCGGGTCGACATCGTCTACCAGGGCAGGGAACGGGTCGTGCCCGAACTCGCGGGGGCGCTGGCCGTCGAGGTCGCGGAACTGACCCGCATCCTGTCCGCACACGAGCGCGAGATCCTGCAGACCCATCTGATCACCGAGGTCGCCGGGACGCTCCAGGAACTGATCGGGGCGGCCGAACGACAGGTGGCCGCCATGAACAGGGAACTGGAGGAGCGCCCCACCTCCACGGGAATGAAGCTGCGGCTGGTGTGGAGAGCGTCCCGCCGGGCCCCGCAGGGGCTGGCCCAGGCCCGTGAACGGCTGCGCCAGTCCGCCGACGCCTGGTCGCTCGAGGACCGGGCCGCGGTCGGCGCGTTCCTGCAGGAGCAGATCGCCCGCCGGCAGGCCGACGACAGCGCGGGCAGCTGGCTGGAGGACCTCACCGCCGCCCTCGACTACCGGGCCTGGCACGAGTTCGGCGTCGAACGCCACCAGCACGGCAAGTGGGTGCCGGCCACCGGGCCCGCCTCGGGCGGGGAACGGGTCCTGGCCGCGTCCGTGCCCCTGTTCGCCGCCGCCTCCTCCCACTACGCGAGCGCGGGCGGCGCCCACGCCCCGCGCCTGGTCACCCTGGACGAGGCGTTCGCCGGCGTCGACGACGACTCGCGCGCCAAGTGCCTCGGTCTGCTCCGGGCCTTCGACCTCGACGTCGTCATGACCAGCGAACGCGAATGGGCCTGCTACCCCCAGGTGCCCGGGATCGCCATCGCCCAGCTCTCGCGTGTCGACGACATCGACGCCGTGCTGGTCACGCGGTGGGAGTGGGACGGCGGTGAGCGGCGGCGCGGCACGGAGCCCGGTGCACGGGCGGACGCGTCGACGGCGGCCTCCCCCGCCGGCATCCCGGGTGAGGCGCCCGGGGGGCCGGCGGGTGCCCGGGGCGGGCCGGTGCGGATCGCCGACGGCACCGGCGGCCAGGAGTCCCTGTGGACGTGAATCCTGCGGCGACTCCGCCTGCCCGCGGCGGCCGGAGCCCCGGAATCCGGACGGCGGCCGGACGGGAGACACCGGCGGACGATGCCGTCGTGGAGACGAGGCCGACCGCACCGCCCCCGGCGGCAGGCACCGCACGGCCCCCGGCCGGGGACACCGCACGGCCCCCGGCCGCAGGCACCGCACGGCCCCCGGCCGCAGGCACCGCACGGCCCCCGGCCGCAGGCACCGCACGGCCCCCGGCCGCAGGCACCGCACGGCCCCCGGCCGCGGACCAGGCCGGCATCGACGCCGAGCGTCTCGGCCGTCTGCTCGGTGATCCCGGCCTCGCCTGGCTGGTGGGCCGTGCCCGGCAGCGCATGGCACGCGGGCGGCCGCTCACCGGCGCCGTCACCCTGTCCGCCCCCGACGCATCCCAGCGCGGGGCCGCCGAGCGCCTGCTGGGGCGGGCGCCACGAGCCGGTGGTTCCCTGAGCGTTCGCCTCGACACCGTGGACGCGGTCCTGCGCCGCTCCGGTGTCAGTCCCGACGGACTCGCGGCCGCCGTGGTGGCTCTCACCGGCCCCGTCGCCCTCCGTGCGGAGACGCTGGACAGGGAGGAGCGCGCCTGGGAAGAGGTGTACGCGCCGCTCGGCGACCTGGACGCCGAGCTGACCCCCTGGACGGAGCGGATCCGCGCGGACGGTCTCGTACGACGCCTCGCCCGCACACCGGAAGCGGCCGGCCCCCTGGTGGCGGCCGCCGTGCGGGCACTGCGTGCGCTGCCCGCGTCACCTCCGATGTCGCGTGCGACGTTCGCGGCACGGAACCTCTCCGGTGCCCACGCCCTGGACGAGGGGACTCCGCTCGCCACGCTCGTCCTGTCCGGGCTCCGTTTTCTCACCGGCTTTCCCGACGGCGCCGGAGCCCGGTGGCGGCGGGAGGCGTGGGCCTCGGCGGGTCTGCTCATGGACGACCTGTCCTCGACCGTCCTCACCCTCAACCTGCGCGGTACCCCGTCACTCGACTGGACGGCCGACGTGGGTGAGCCCACGGTTCTGACGCTCCGCTCCCTCACCCGTCATCCACCGGCCCCCGCCGCCCCGACGACGCAAACCGTCCACGTCTGTGAGAACCCGGCCGTGCTGTCCGCGGCCGCCGACGCCTTCGGCTCCGCGTGCCCGCCCCTGGTGTGTCTCCAGGGGCAGCCGTCGGCCGCCGCCCTCACCCTGTTGCGGGGCCTGTCCGCGCAGGGAGCCGGCCTTCTCTACCACGGCGACTTCGACTGGGGCGGTGTGCGCATCGCCACGGCGCTGGGACGAAGCGTCCCCTGGCGGCCGTGGCGCTACACGGCCGCCCACTACCGGGCAGCAGCGGCCAGGGCGGCCGAAGCCCCGGACCTGACGGGCCCGCCCGCCGCGACCCCGTGGGATCCGGCCCTGGCCGTCGCTCTCGCCGAGTGTGGCGTCCGGGTCGAGGAGGAAGCGGTGCTGGACGACTTGCTGGCGGACCTGGGACGGGCCCGACGGCCCGATGTCGCGCATACGCGTAGCGGCTCTTCGCCCAGGTCCCAGCTCTCGCGGACCGGAGTGACGCCGCCGTCCGGCTCGAACGCGTAGCGCCGGGTCCGGCCGCCGGACATGAAACGCCACCCGACGGGTCTGGTTCTGCGGCGCCTTCACGGTGCCGAGGGGGGAAGCAGGGCGTCGAGTATCGCGCCCAGGGGAGGGCCCAGCGTCTCCGGGGTGGCGTCGCTCAGCGGCTGGAGCCCGACCGTGGAGCGAAGGACCGCCACGCCGATGCCGAGCGCGACGACGAGCTGCGCCGACAGGATCCGCGGGTCCTCCGCGTCCGCCTGTTCGCCGTCCGCCGCGTGCAGGATGCGCCGGGCCATGCCGTCCAGTGCCCTGGTGCGCAGAGCGTCGATCTCCTCCTCGCCCGAGGAACGCAGCAGCAACAGCACGGGGTGGTCGCCGGGCGTGGCCCCCTCTGCAGCGGTCAACTGCAGGGCGAGTGCCCGGAGCAGCGCGGCGCGGTCCCCGGGGAGGCCCCCGGCTTCGTCGAGGAGCCGGGGGGAGGCGGCCAGTGCCGCCTTGAACAACCCTTCCTTCGACCCGAAGTACCGCTTGACGAGCGCCCCGTTGACCCCGGCGTCGGCTGCGATGTCACGCAGTGTGGTGCGCTCGTAGCCCAGACGTCCGAAACGGCTCCGGGCGGCCTCGAGCAGGGTCGCCCGGGTCGCCGCGGCGTCCCGTCGGCGCTTGCCGGCGACCGGTGCCTCCGGGGTCGCGGCTCCTTCGGCGTCACCGGAGAGCCTGTCACTGCCCTTGGACAACGGCATCGCTCCTCCACCTTCCCTGCGGCCGGTCTTCCCGGGGTGCTGCCGGGGTTCGGTCACGTCGCCCCGCCATGTAATCGACTGTTGACATAGCTGCTGTCCGTAGCTGTACGGTACCAAGTAATCGGCTGTTGACTTAATTGTGCGGGAGAGGGAGCAATACGGTGCCCAAGCACGCCCTGCTGGTCATGGACGTCCAGAACGTCATCGTCGAGCGTTACGCGGACCCCGGCTACATCGACCGCCTGCGGCAGGCCGTCGAAGCCGCGCGGGCCAAGGGGATGCCGGTGATCCACGCCGTGGTCGGCTTCCGTCCGGGCGCTCCCGAGGTCCATCCGCGCAACAGGATGTTCGGCGGCCTCGCCGGTCGTCCGGGAGGACCCGCCGACCAGGAGGCCAACCGGATCCACGAGGCGGTCACGCCCCGCCCGCAGGACGTCGTCGTCACCAAGCGGCGCGTCAGCGCCTTCGCGGGGAGTGATCTCGACATGGTGCTGCGGGCCGCCGGTGTCGAACACCTCGTCCTTTCGGGCCTCGCGACCAGCGGAGTGGTGTTGTCGACCCTGCGGCAGGCGGCTGACCTGGACTACGGCCTCACCGTCCTGTCCGACGCCTGCCAGGACGCCGACGCCGAGGTGCACCGCGTTCTCACGGAGAAGGTCTTCCCGCACCAGGCCGACGTCATGACCGTCGCTCAATGGTCGGAATCCTGATTGCTCCCGCGGAGACCGGACGGCGCCGGGAGTCCTGAGCGGACGGATCCGCCGGCGGCCGACGAGGGCCCTGCTCCGGGCCGCTGCCTACTTCGAGAGGGGAAGACGAACGGGGAGATCGCCGCCGCGCTGCGGTTCCCGGAGCGGCCGGTGGGGCACCGCACTGGCGGAAGCGGCTTCCCGGCCGGTGCGGCGGCAGTCCTCTTCGGCCGGTTTCGCCGGCAGATGGAGTCGGTCCGGGTGAGCAGCCCCACGCGGTAGGGCGGGTGCGGGTAGTCGCCGCTCGCGCTCGGGTCCCGGCCCCGGTGGGCGTACTGCAGGTGGCAGGGGTCGATCGGCGGTGCCCGGGCGCTGCCGGAGCGGATCAGCTCTCCGTGGAGGCCAGGGGTGACCAGGGCGACCGGGATCATTCGAAATATCGGTAATGACCAGAAGTGGGTCCAGGGCCTACCGGTGACTCCTGCTCACCGACCAGGAACGGTGGTCGTCGGACTTCGTCCCGGAACGGGGAAACCGGCGGGCGGCATCCCGGAGGGCTTCGGGGGTACAAGCTCCCTGCTCGGAATCCGGCGGCCGGCGCCGGCCGACCAGGTCCGGAGTGCGGCAGGCCGCTTCACGGCCGTCGGCTTCCGGAGCGTCAGCGCGCCCGAACGCCGGCCGCGTCCGCGTCCTCGCCCTTTATCTACACAGGTGGAACATGTCTGACATCACGAAGATCCCCGAAGGCACACAACTGGACGACCGCGCGGATCTGGACACGAAGGCCCGCGACACACGCTCGCTGCGGTTGAGACGCAGGCTGGAGCGGCTGATCGGCATCGCGGCCACCGAGGGCAACGCGCTGGTCCCGCTCCGCAACGGCGACGAGATCTTCGGCGCGATGCTCGACGCCATCCGGGGCGCCGAGCACACCGTGGACATGATGACCTTCGTCTACTGGCGGGGTGACATCGCGCACAAGTTCGCCGAGGCGCTGGCCGAGCGCGCCCGCGCAGGAGTCCGGGTACGGCTCATGCTCGACGGCTTCGGCAGCCGGCCCATAGAGAAGGACCAGCTCGCCCTCATGGACGAGGCCGGGGTGGACGTGGCCTGGTTCCGCCAGCCGCTCCACCTCTCGCCCTTCAAGCAGAACCACCGCTGTCACCGCAAGGTCCTCGTCGTCGACGAGGCGACCGCCTTCACCGGTGGCGTCGGGATAGCCGAGGAGTGGTGCGGTGACGCGCGCAACGAGAACGAGTGGCGCGACACCCACGTGCAGGTCCGCGGGCCTGCGGTCGACGGCCTCGCCGCCGCCTTCGCCCAGAACTGGGCCGAGTGCCACGATGACCTCTTCGACGACCGCGACCGGTTCGTCGGCAGCGACCCCCAGGGCGACGCCGTCGTCCAGGTCGTGCGCGGCTCCGCCTCCTTCGGCTGGCAGGACATGCAGACCCTGATTCGCGTCGTCCTCGAATCCGCCGAGGAACGCGTCCGCCTCACCACCGCCTACTTCGCCCCCGACGCCTACTTCACCGAGCTGCTCTGCGCCGCCGCCCGGCGCGGGGTGGAGGTCGAGATCCTGCTGCCCGGCCCGCACACCGACAAACGGGTCTGCCAGCTCGCCGGGCAGCGCTATTACGAAGACCTCACGGCCTGCGGCGTGAAGATCTACCAGTACCAGCCGACGATGATGCACGCCAAGGTCATCACCATCGACCGGATCGCCTCACTGGTCGGCTCGACCAACTTCAACCGGCGCTCGCTCGCCCACGACGAGGAAGTCATGCTCGCGGTCATGGACCCCGAATTCACCGCCGCCCTGGACGGGCACTTCGACGAGGACCGGGAGAAGAGCGTGCTGATCGAGCGCGGTCGGTGGAAGCGCCGCGACCTCCTCCAGCGGGCCCGGGAAGCGGCTGTGGTGCCGATCCGCCGCTACCTCTGAGCACACCGCACACGGCGACACCGCACACCGCGACACCGCACACGGCAACGCACCGCAACAACGCGCACCGCAACACCGCACGCCTGGCGGTGAGGACTCACCCGGAGCCCCGGCGGCCCACGCACGCCTGGCGGTGAGGACTCACCCGGAGCCCCGGCGGCCCACGCACGCCTGGCGGTGAGGACTCACCCGGAGCCCCGGCGGCCCAGGGCTCCGGAGGCCGGAGAGGCTCGTGGTCCGGGGCACGACGCCCCATGGGTGGTGGAGCCCTTTGCCCGACGGGCCGGGCGGCCTCGGCGCGCACGCCACCCACGGATCCGACACCACCGCCACCAGGGGAGCCGAGCCCGGCCGGGAGCGGGCCGTCGCATTGCCCCGGACTTCGTCCTCCGCACGGAGCCGGGAACCGGAACCCCTGCCTGCGCCCGGCTCACCGTGGCCGATGGCGGGCGCGTCCGACGGCCACCGAGCTGATGGTCCGGTGGGCCGGGGCCCACGGGCGACGCGCGTGACTCAGGCGCTTTCCCGGCGGTCGAGGGTGTGGGCGGGTTCGCCGACCGCGTCGCACAGTGCGCCGAGTCCGGTGGCGAGGGCGTGCTGTGCGTCGGGAGTCATGCGGCTCATGGCCTGATGGAGTGCTTGTTTCCGGCGACTCCTGATGTCGTACAGGTGTGCGAAACCTGCGTCGGTGAGTTCCAGCTGCATTTCGCGACGGTCCTGGGGGCGCGGGGTCCGGCGGAGGAATCCGGCGGCTTGGAGGCGGTCGCAGAGGCGGGTGACGGACGGTGCGGCTGCGGAAAGACGGCGGCCCAGCGTGCTCAGATTGATACCGGGTTCGCGTTCGATGATGAACATCACACGTGTCTGAGCGGCGGAGAGCGGCGCGGTACCGAGCATGCCGCGGCCACGCTCCCAGGCGATCTCGAGGAGTTCCAGGACCTGGCCGATTTCGGGCACGGCAGGGGAGTCGTGCTGGTGGAGAGGGGTGGGGGCCTCGCGCATGTGACACTCCCGAGTGGGCGGTTTACGCCCGTTCCGGCTGGTCGGTGTGGGCAGTCGCACAGATGAAGATATGCGAAGGAAAGAAGGACCGGTACCGGTGGACAGACCCAGCGCGGTCGAGCGCTCTCTGCGCGAGGCCGCGCCCCATGAGATCTTCGACGTGATCCGTTCCCTGATCGAGCGCCGCCATCATGCCCGGTCGGTGGAGCTGTTGATGGCCGACTATGCCATGACGAAGCTGCAGCCCGTCGGGGTACTGCCGCACACCCGTCCACCGGTGTCGGTGCACGGGAGTGCTCCGGGCCGCGCGTTCGGCGCCCAGGAACCGCACTGCGTGTATGACGGCCCGGCCTCCACGGCGACGGTGCACCTGCCGGTCAGTGTCCGGGGGGACAGGCTGGGGATCCTGAGCGTCACTTTGCAGGCCGACGAGGACGGGCCGGCGGCGGACGTGGTGGAGGAGCTTCAGGAGTACGCCGACGCGCTGGCGCACGAGGTGGTGGTCGCGGGCCGGGACACCGATCTGTTCCTGCAGGCGCGTCGGGCGGAACGGCTGACGCTGGCCGCCGAGATGCAGTGGCAGTTGCTGCCCGGTGGTTCCTGTGCCCGGCCCGAGTACAGCCTCGGCGCCCAGCTGGAGCCCGCGTACGCCATCTTCGGCGACAGCTTCGACTGGTCGGCCTCGGCCGATGACCTGTACGTGACCGTCAGCAACGGCATGGGCGAAGGGATCGACGCCGCGTTGCTGACCAGCCTCGCGGTCAACGCCCTGCGCAATGCCCGCCGCGCCGGCCTGGACCTGAGCGACCAGGCCTATCTGGCCGATCAGGCCGTTTACGGGCAGTACCAGGGAAGCCGCTACCTGTCGACGCTGCTGTTCCGATTCCACCTCCCGACCGGGGACGTGGAGATCATCGACGCCGGTTCACCGCGTGTGTGGCGAGTGCGCAAGGGGGTGGTCGAGGCGATCGAACTGGAGGCGCAGATGCCCTTGGGCATGTTCGAGGACACCGCCTACGTTCCACAGCACTTCGAGGTCGAACCCGGAGACCGTCTGCTCTTCATCAGTGACGGCGTCTACGACGCGTTGTCACCGAGCGGTGAGAGGTACAGCCTCCGCGCACTGGCCGCATCCATCACCGGCACACGTCTGCTGCCCGCCTCGCAGGTGCCCAGAGCGATGCTGCGGGAGCTGTTCGGACACCGCGGCTCCGGCCCGGCCGCGGACGACTCTCTGGTGATGTGTCTGGACTGGCACGGCCGTCCCGCCACAGGCCCTGCCGGTCCCCGGACAACGGTCGTGTGACCTTTCCGTGGAGGTTTTGGTCCTGTGTCGTGAGAGGCGTGTCGTGAGAGGCGCGCGCAGGGCCCCCTCCTCGGGAGACGGCACGCGGGGGCGGGTTGCCATCGAGGAGGCGCCCGGGTGATGCTTGCCGCAAGCCAAGTATTTTTCGTCCACCGGGAAGGGTGGTGCGGTTCGCCTCGGGCGGGCCCTCTTCATGGCCTCTACCGAGGAAGTCTCCGTTTCCATACCCGAGCAGCGCCCCGCGCCCGGCCTGTGGACTCTGGCCCCCCACCCCGTGATCATGGCCGACGAGGTCGGCACCGTCGTGGAGGCGAACCCCGCGGCCACCCTTCTCCTGGAAGGCGCGGTGCCCGGGGCGAGCATGCTGGACGCGGCCCCGGGCTGGCTGGCGCAGGCCCATCTGGAAGCGGTCGTGCACGGGCGGCGTCCTGCCTGGGACCGTCGGAACGCCGGGGTTCTGTCTTCGGTATCGGGGTGGATCGCGGCCCACAGCTTCGAGGCGCACCCCACCCTGAGCCAGGACGGGAACGTGGTGTGGTGGCTGGTCGACGACACCGACCGGCGACTCGCCGAGGAGACGCTCGCCACCGAGCGCGAACGCACCAGGTTCCTCGCGGAGGCGTCCAACGTCCTGCTGGCCTCGTTGAACACCGACAGATGCATGGCCGCCACCGCGCAGCTGGCCGCCGAGTTCCTCGCGGACGCGGCGGTCGTCGTCGCCCCGCCGTCGGACGGCAGGCTGTCCGTCGCGCAGGGCATCGCGGGCCAGGACGCCACCCGCGCCCTGATTGCGGCTGATCCGTCCCAGCTCCCCGGCCTCGGCGAGGCGCTGCAGGGTTTCCCGCCCGTACCCTCACGCTGGATCGACCCCGCGACACTGCCCGACTGGGTGGTCCCGCAGGGCTTCGGCGGAACGATCCGGTCGGTCGTCGTGACCCCTCTGCCCGGCCACGGCGTGCCCGCCGGAGCCCTGATCCTGCTGCGCAGCACGGACCACGCGCAGTTCGGCGAGAACGAAGAGATCTTCGCCCGGCTGTTCGCCGCCCGGGCCGGCGCCGCCCTGTCCGCCTCCCGCCTCTACAGCGAGCAGAGCGCCATCACCCGGACCCTGATGCGTGATCTGCTTCCTCCCCGCCTGCGGCGGCTCAACGGGGTGGAGATCGCCGGCGGCTACCGGCCCGCCGCGGCCAGTGAGCGGGTGGGCGGCGACTTCTACGACGTCCACCCCGGCAGCACCCCGGCCGACGCGTCGCTGGTGGTCCTGGGCGACGTGTGCGGCAAGGGCCTGGACGCGGCCGTCCTGACCGGCAAGATCCGCAACACCCTGCAGGCACTGGTGCCGATGGCCGACGACCACGAGCGGATGCTGCAGCTCCTCAACGGGGCGCTCCTGACCTCTCACCACACCCGCTTCGCGACCCTGGTGATGGCCTCGGTGCAGCGCACGGAGAACCAGGTACGGCTGCGCCTCACCTCGGCCGGTCACCCCGCCCCCCTGGTGGTGCGTATGGACGGCAGCGTCGAGGAGGTCCCCACGCGCGGCTCCCTGATCGGAGCCCTTCCCACGATCGAGGCCCACTCGGTCGAGACGGTTCTGCAACCGGGCGAGACGTGCCTGCTCTACACCGACGGATTCACCGAGGCCCGCGGCGGACCGCTCGGCGACGAACTGTTCGGCGAAAAGCGCCTGAGACAAGCCTTGTCGGAGTGCGCCGGCATGCCCGGGGAAGCCGTCGTCGAGCGGATCCAGATGCTCGCCTCGCAGTGGCTGCGGGGCGGCAGCCACGACGACATGGCCGTCATCGTCATCAGCGCCCCGCCCACGACCCACCTGAGCGCGGTGAACGGCCACACCCGGGGCAGGTACACCGCGTGAACACGAGCGACGACTCCGGCCCCCACGGCATCCGGGCCCTTCGGGGCCGGCTGTGGACGGCGGTGACCGGTCGCGACGAACACCGTGCCGCGGAGATCGTCCATGCCGCCTTCCAGGGCGGCGAAGGAGGGGGACGCCCGTTCCCGATGCCGCCGACAGCACCCTCGGCACCATCCGCGTGCCGGTGCACGACGTGAACGCCGACCGACCGGGCGCCGAGCGGCAGGGCCAGGGTGCGTGCCACCCGCCCATCACACCGTGTGACGGTCACCGGAACCTCAGCATGCGACAGCAGTCACAGGGCAGGAGGCCAGTGACCGCCCTTCGAGTCGCGGCGGACCGTAGGCACACGCACCCTGAAACGAGGTGGGCACACGCCCGACGAGACGAACGAGACCTGTACCTGTTCGCACTCTCCTGGAGGCTTCGGATGACGACTGCCGTCACACGCCCCGCCGGCCTCGGAAACCTGTGGACGCTGCCGGGGGTCTACGCACCCCAGGCCGACACCTACCTGCTCGCCCACGCGCTCCGCACCGAAGGGATCACCGCGGACATGGACGTCCTCGACGTCTGCACCGGCAGCGGCGCGCTCGCCCTGCTGGCCGCACGGGCGGGGGCCCGGGTGACGGCGACCGACATCTCCCGGCGGGCGGTGATGACGGCCCGGCTGAACGCCGCCCGTGCGGGGCACCGCATCCGGGTGCTGCACGGCGACCTCACCGGGCCGGTCGCCGAGCAGCGCTTCGACATGGTGGTGAGCAATCCGCCGTACGTGCCCACCCCCCACGCCCACCCCGCCCGCAGCCACCGGCCCGCGGTCGCCTGGAACGCCGGCCACGGCGGACGGCAGGCCCTGGACCGGATCTGCGCCCACGCCCGGGACGTGCTCCGGCCCCACGGCACACTCCTCATGGTCCACTCCGGACTCTGCGGCGTCGAGGAAACGCTGGGACGGCTGGCCGACACCGGTCTGCGCTGCTCGGTGACGCACCGGTCAGCCGTCCCCTTCGGCCCCGTGATCACCCAACGGCTGCCGTGGCTGCGTGCCCAGGGCCTGATCGGCCCCGACGAGGACACAGAGGAACTGGTGGTCATCCGTGCCGAACGAAGCTGAGCACGCCAGGCGAGTGACCGTCGACCGCAACGGCCCGGTCCTGATCGAGGGACCGGTGGAGATCGTCCAGGAGGACGGCACGATCGCCGCCTCCGACCGGTTCGTCGTCGCCGTCTGCACCTGCCGCCGCAGCCGCACATACCCGTGGTGCGACACCAGCCACCGCCGCCACACGAAACCTCCCGGCGCCGGTCGCCGCGAGGTCCACGACCCGTCTCCCGGCAGCGACCCGAAGGGCACCCATGACGGCGACCACCACTGACCACAGGACTGCCGGCCCCTCCGTGCCCAGCCCCAGGGGACCGCTCTCGGCCGGTCTGCTCGCCGCCCTCGCCGCGCCGCGGCAGGCTCCTCCCGACGTGGGCGCCGCCGAAGCCGCCGACCCGTACGGGGAGGACCTGCAGCTGGCCCTCTACGTGCTCTACGAGTTGCACTACCGCGGTTTCGCCGGCATCGCCGAGGACCGTGAGTGGGACCCCGCGATCATGCCCCTGCGCAGGGCGCTCGAAGAACGCTTCCTCGGCGCTCTGCGCGCCGACGTGCCGGCCGGCCGTTCGGCGGACGAGGCGGTCGGCGAGCTGCTCGTGGAGCCCACCGACCACCGTGACAGCGTCGCCCACCACCTCGAGCACGAAGGAGCGCTGTGGCAGATCCGCGAATACGCGGCCCTGCGCTCGCTCTACCACCTCAAGGAGGCAGATCCGCACGCCTGGGTGATCCCCCGGTTGCGCGGGCGGGCCAAGGCCGGCATGGTCGCCATCGAATACGACGAGTTCGGCGCCGGACGGGCCGAGAACATCCACGCTCGGCTCTTCGCCGAGCTCATGGCGGACCTGGGGCTGGACCCGGCCTACGGCCACTACCTGGAGGCAGCGCCCGCGCCCGCCCTCGCCGTCGTGAACATGATGACGCTGTTCGGCTTGCACCGGGCGTTGCGGGGAGCGTTGGTCGGCCACTTCGCCTGCGTCGAGGTCACCTCCTCGCCGGGTTCACGCCGACTCGCCGCGGCGATGCGGCGCACCGGTGCCGGCCCTGCGGCCGAGCGCTTCTACGCGGAGCACGTGGAGGCGGACGCCGTGCACGAACAGGTCGTACGCCGGGAAGTGATCGGCGGCCTGCTCGCCGAAGAGCCACGCCTGGACGCAGAGGTCGCTTTCGGCGCCGACGCCACCGTGCACCTGGAGAGCCGACTGGCATCCCACCTCCTGAAGGCATGGCGGACCGGGCGGTCGGCGCTGCTCCACGGGGAGCGGCCGGCGCGCGCCGACGAGAAGGGACCGGGGCTGTAGGCGTGCGGACCGCCCGGTCCCACGCTGAGCCGGGGACCGCGCTCGGACGGGGTGACCGCGCTCAGATCGTGCGTGGAGGCAGCGGGCGCAGGGCCGGGCCCTGAAGCACTTCGCCGTCGACGCCGAACCGCGAACCGTGGCACGGGCACTCCCAGGCGGTCTCCGCCTCGTTGAAGGCGACCAGACAGCCGAGGTGCGTGCAGCGCGCCGACACGGCGTGGGTGGTTCCGCCCTCGTCGCGGTAGACGGCGCAGCGGCGCCCTTCGACCCGGACGATCGCGCCCGAACCGGGGGTGATCTCGGCGACGGAGTCGACGTGGGTGGTTTTCAGACGGTCACCCACGAAGTGCCGGGCGACCTCCGCCTGCTGTTTCAGCAGGGCCGCCCCCTCCCGGACGGTGCTCCACAGACGGCGTGGGTCGTACAGCCCCGCCCACTCGGGCCGCGCGCCGGTGAGCGTGGACGCCAGCAGCTGTCCGGCCATGGCGCCTCCGCTCATGCCCCAGCCGCCGAATCCGGTCGCCACGTACACATGGCGTGCGCCCGGATGGAAGGGGCCGACCAGGGGCACGCCGTCGCTCACGTCGTTGTCCTGGGCGGCCCACCGGTAGGCCGTGTCGCCGACCGCGAAGTGCTCGTGCATCCAGGCGTCCAGGCGCAGGAAGCGCTCGTGGCTGTCACCCGTACCGGGCGTGAAACTCTCGCCCGTGACGATGAGCAGCCGCCGGCCGTCGTCGAGCGGAGCGGTGCGCACGGACCGCTTGCCCATGTCGTCCGTGATGTACATGTGCTCCGGCGCCTCGGAGGCGGGCAGGGGCGCGGCGACGACCAGTTCGCGGTGCGGTGACAGGCGCGCGAAGTGAAGCGCCCGGTCGAAGACCGGGTAGTGCGTGGCGACGACGACGTCCTCGGCCGTGACGGTCGCGCCCCGCTCCGTCGTCAGCCTGCACGGACTGCCCTCGGAAAGGCCGGTCACCCGGGTTCGTTCGTGGATGACACCGCCTCGCGCGGTGATGTCGTCCGCGAGGGCCAGAAGATACTTGCGCGGGTGGAATCGCGCCTGACCCGCCACGCGCACGGCTGCGGCCACGGGGAAGGGCAGGTCCGTGTCCGTCACGAAGCGGGCGTCCAGTCCCGCCTCCGCGGTGGCCTCGGCCTCGGCCTCGAACAAGGAGCGTTCCCGCGGGTCAGTGGTGAAGGTCAGCGCCGACGACCGTTCGAAGTCGCAGTCGACCCCCAGTTCCGTCGCCGCCGAGGCGACCCGCTCCACCGCTGCCTGCTGGGAGTGGGCGTACTGGCGTGCGCCCTTCCGCCCGCGTGTGCGGCGCAGCCGCTCGTACACGAGCGAGTGAGCCGCGGTGAGCTTCGCCGTCGTACAGCCGGTCACCCCGGCGGCAACGCGGTCCGCCTCCAGCACGACCACGTTCCGTCCGGCCCGGGTCAGTTCCCAGGCGGTGCTCAGGCCGGCCATGCCCGCCCCGATCACGGCGACATCCGCCGTCGCGTCGGTGTCCAGTGCCGGCCACCGGATGCCGGGCGCTGTGGCCATCCAGTACGACTCGGCCATGCCGGGCAGCTCGGATCGCGTCGTCATGAACCATGGGTTCCCCCAGCGGCCGGAAGAAGACGTGGTGAGCCGGTTCTTCCCCTGAGCGGCCCTTGACTCCCTGGCTACCGCCCCCTGCCCCGGAGGGTGGGGGAGAGCCCCCGGAGCTGGTCCGGCACTACCGGCGAGCGCAACACCTGTGGTCCGGCTCGTACGTCGCCGGACCGGTGGGCGGCCGGAGTGCGACAGCGGGGGCACGACACGCCGCACGACGTCGACGGGCCAGGGGGGAAAGGGGGAGCGGTGCGCCGGTGAGCGGGGCCGTGCGGGCCGGGCCGGAGGGCGACCGCGTCGGCGGAGGGGGCTGTGCCGGTGCCGGTCGGGCATCAGGCGCCGGCGAAGTCGAGGGGGCGTGGCGGGTGGCTTACGGGTGCCGGCGGGCGTCGTCGGCTGTGCGCACGGCGTCGCGAGTTGCCTTCCTCGTCCTTGGTGGCCGCGGTGCCGTACGAGACCAGCGTCCCGCCCCGGCACAGCAGCCGCCACGACTGCTCCACCCCGGCGCCGCCGACGTGGCGGTTGCCCCCTCCTCCCCGTGGCCGCCGGACATCGCCGAACGGGTCATCACCACGCTCGCGCACTTCACGGACGGACAGGGCGACGACTCCCGGGTGCGGCGGTGCGAAGGGTCCCGGCAGAAGCCGTCGGACCCGGCATGTGCGGAATAAGGCCCACACGGTCGTGCGCTGTGATCCGTGAAGGGCGGCGTCGCGCCGCACACCACACCGCGTCGGCCGGACAGGTCCCAGGACTCCTCGCCACGACGACGCGCCGCCCTCGCGACGGCCACGGACCGGTCTGCCGTGGTCACAGCGCCCGGAAAGGAACAGCACGTGGATCAGCCGACGGCAGGATCCGCCTCGGGAGAGCCGGAGCAGCAGGCACTCTTCGGGTGGTCGGACACCGCACCGGCGCAGGCCGCGCACCAGCCGTTCCGGGACAGCCCGCAGGCACGCCGGCTGCTCGACGTACGGGAGGTCTACGCCGAGCCGGCGGCCCTCGACTCCCCGCGCGGCCAACAGATCATGGCCCGGCTGCCAGGAGTGCGCGTGACCGAGGTCGCCGGCCACTGGCGTATCCCCTCCCTCCACGGCAACGACGGCAACATCGGCCGGTGGGTCCGCATCAAGACCGAGACGCTGGTCCTCGGGGTCAAGCACACGCTCACGACGCGTCCCAACGGCAGGTCGGCCGACTGGATCGCCCCGGGCCCCTCCAACGGCTGCGCGATGGCCTGCGCCTACTGCTACGTCCCCCGCCGCAAGGGCTACGCCAACCCCATCACCCTGTTCACCAACATCGAGGCGATCCTGGCGCATGTCCGGCGCCACGTACGGGCCCAGGGCCCCAAGACGGAACCCAACCAGTGCGATCCCGAGGCATGGGTCTACGACATCGGCGAGAACGGGGACTGCTCCGTCGATGCTCTGATCTGCGACAACACGGCGGATTTCGTCGCCGCGTTCCGCGGCCTGCCGACGGCGAAGGCCTCCTTCGCGACGAAGTTCGTCAACCCCGACCTGCTCGCGCTCGACCCGCAGGGGCGTACCCGGGTGCGCTTCTCCCTCATGCCGGCCGAGGACTCCCGGCTGCTGGACCTCCGTACCAGCCCGATCGCCGAGCGGATCGCCGCAGCCGCCGATTTCCTCGACGCCGGCTACGAGGTCCACTTCAACCTCTCGCCCGTCGTTCTGCGCGCGGGCTGGCAGCGGGACTGGGCCGAGCTGCTCACCCACCTCGACGACGTCCTCCCCGCCCGGGTGAAGGAGCAGGCAGCGGCCGAGATCATCCTGCTGACCCACAACCGGTCGCTGCACGAGGTCAACCGGGGCTGGCACCCCCGCGCCGAGGAGGTGCTGTGGCAGCCGGCCGCCCAGGAGACCAAGCGCTCGCAGAACGGAGACCTCAACGTCCGCTACGCCCGGGAGGTCAAGCAGCACGCGCTGACACGGATCCAGCACCTGCTGGCCGCGCACGCGCCGTGGCTGCGCGTCAGGTACGCCTTCTGAGCGTGCGGTGATTCAGCGGTCCGGGCGGGTGAGTCCGGCCCTGCCGCCGGTGAGACCGGCCCGCAGTCCCCCGTCGGTGAACGCGACCTCCGTCAGCCGGAGGCCGAGCGGGCCGGCGGCGCTGTTCCGGTCCTGCGGTCCGTCCGACGGGGCCAGGGCGTCGACGGCCGCCCGGCGGCCCGGCTGGGGGCTCCATCGCGGTGGCCGGCCACGGCCCGGAAGGCGGCGCCCGCTTCACCGTACGCCTGCCGCCGGACCGCACTCGCGTGGACGCGGACACCTCCTGACGGCGGCGCCGGGAAGGGCCGGAGCGCCCTGCCGTCCCTGGTCGTCGCGACAACGCGCCGGTTCCCGGCGAACTCGTACGTCTCCCGGTGGGAGGGGTCGTCCGCCCTCAGGAAGACCACGGAACTGCCGGAGACCACGCAGTGGTCCGCGCCACCGGCACCGCCGCCATCAGCGGCTGGACCCTGGAGTTCGCCTTTCCGGCCGGTCGGGCCATCAGCACCATGTGGGGCGGCACCCCCGCCCAGAACGGCTCCGAGGTGACGGTCGCCGCCGCCTCGTACACCTCGACGATCCCCGTCGACGGCTCGGTCACGGTCGGCTTCACCGGCTCGGGACCCGCCACCAATCCCGCCCCGACGGCCTTCGCCCTCGACGGCACGACCTGTGCGGCTGGTTGACAGGGCCACGCGCAGCCGGCCGGCGGGGACCGATCCCCGCCGGCCACGTGCTCTCCCGGTACAGCGAGAGGTATCGCGTTTCCCCGGGACTTCGGGGGTGAGGCACACGCCGCGTGACGAACCGGATCGAGGCCGGTCTCCGGAAGGCGTTGCGCGGCCGACGGCCCGGTGTCCCTCTACAGTGCTCTCGGAGACCGGGCAGGGGGGAGCAGGGCATGGAGGGACAACGGTCCCCGGAGCGCCGGGCGTTGGTGGTCGGGGTCGAGGGTCCCGCACCGGATCTGGAGGGCGAGGACCAGCCGGAGTGGCCGCCGCTGCCGTTCGCCCCGGAGTACGCCGGGCGGCTTCGCGACACCCTCCGCTTCTTCGGCTACCGGCCGCACGACGCCGAGGGGGATCCCTCCGGATCGGCGGCCGCCCTGGAGCGGGCCGTCGAGTCGGTGCTGGGGGCCGGTCCCGGGTTCGTCGTGGTGCACATCCTGGCCCACGGCAAGCCGGCCGACAGCGGCGGCGTCTATGTCGTCGGTGGCGATGTGCGGCCCACCCGCCACGACATCGAGAGCTGGCTCAAGCTGGTCGAGGACGCCGAACCGGACGAGTCGGCGCCGTACGTGCTGTTCCTGCTGGACCTGTGCTACTCGGGCAACGTGGCCCGGCGGGAGTGGCAGCACGCCCTGCCCGCACACCGGCGACGGGCCTGGGTGCTCGCCGCCGGCGGGGTCGGCGAGCAGACCTACGACGGCCGTCTGACCCGGGCGGTCACCGAGGTGCTCGGGCGCTTCGCGGACGAGAGCGTACGGGTGGATCCGTCCGTGCCGTACATCCCCTTCCACCTCTTCTGCCGGCAGGTCATGGACCTGGTGGACGAGTACACGGTGGGCGGGCCGCCACAGAGGGCCCTCGACCCCATGGTCCCCGTGTCGGCCGCGGAACTGTCCCACCTCGCGTTCTTCCCCAACCCCGCGTACGGCCGGGACGAGCCGCGAGCTGCCGCCCGCGCCCGGGTGGACCGGACGGTCACCGCACTCCTCGACGAGGTGGCCGACGTCCGGCATTTCACCGCCCGGGCCTCCGGCACCGAGGCGGTGTTCGGGGAGGGAGGCCCGATGTTCTTCCGGGGCAGGGAGGCCGAAGTGCGCTCGCTGTCGGACTGGTTACGGGGCAGGGGACCGGACCTGCGGGTGGTCACCGGCAGACCGGGAGTGGGCAAGTCCGCGCTGCTGGGCGCGCTGGTGTGCGCCGCCCACCCGGAACTGCGAGGCGGAACACACCAGTTGTGGGCGTCGCGAGCCGACGCGCCCCCTATGGTTCCCGGTCTGGCCGTGGTGCACGCGCGCAGGCGCTCGGTCTCCGAGGTGATGGCCGGCCTCGGCCGTCAGTGGAAGCTGGGTACGACCCACGACGTCACCGACGTCGTCGCCGCCCTCCAGGAGCGCCCTCGACCACCGGTGTTGATTCTGGACGCGCTGGACGAGGCCGAGCATCCCAAGGAGCTGATGACGGCGTTGCTCGACCTGGCCCCGGCCTGCCGGATGCTGGTCGGCGTCCGGCCGGGACGTCGCTTCGCGCCGTTGTTCCGCAGGGCCGGCGGGGGACGCGTCGACCTGGACGACGTGCCGGACCAGCGTCTGCGCGACGAACTGCGCGACTACCTGCGCAGCGTGCTGGCCGTCGACGGCCGCTACGCGACGGCCGAGGGGGAGGGGACCGCCGGTCGGCTGGCCGACGGCATCGCCCGGGAGCTGGTGCGGCGCGGTGTCCCGGAGTGCGGCGAGTTCCTGGTGGCCGCGCTGTACGTGCGGCACGTCCTCGACCAGCCCTTCCCGGACGATCCGGCGGAAGTGCGAAGACTCGTCGGCTCCGTGCCACGCGATCTCCGCAAGGTCATGAACCTGCACCTCGAGGACCGGCGGCGCCCGCTGTGGACGGACGCCGTCCTCTTCTCCCTCGCCCATGCCCGGGGCGCCGGCATGCCGGAGGAGGTGGTGCGGACGGCGGCCGCCGCCTTCGCCCCGCGCGCACCGCGGATCGAGCAGGTCCGCGAGGTGCTCGACACGGTCCGGTTCTATCTGCGCCGTGACGTGGACGGCGAGGGCAGAACGGTGTACCGCCTCTTCCACCAGGGCCTCGCCGACCTCCTCCGGTCGGAAAGGCCGTACGCCGACGCCGTGTTCACCCGGCTGCTCACCCTCGTCCGGGACCCTCGCCACTGGGCGACGGCAGAGCCCTATCTGCTGCGCCACGCGGCCGGGCACGCCACCGAGGCCGGACGACTGCCCGAGCTCCTCGACGACGTCGAGTTCGTCCTGCACGCGGACCCCGGAACACTGGAGCGGCAGTTGCGGCCGCTGCAGGGCAGACGCTGGCTGCCGAAGTGGGCCCGGCGCGACCGGCTCCCGCCACTCGCGGGACTGTACGTCGACACCGCCGACGTGCACCGCCACCGGACCCCCGCCCAGCGCCGCCAGATCCTCACCGTCGCCGCGGCCCGGCAGGGCGAGCGGGAACTGGCCTTTGCCCTCGGCGAGGGCGGAGCGTGGCGGGCCCACCGGGTGGGACGCGTCCCCGGACACTCGGTGCTGCAGGACATTCCGGGGGATGCGATGCTGGGGCCCGTATGGGCCGATCGGCCCTCCCCCGTCACCAGCCTGGCCCCGGTGGACCTGGACGGCCGGCCGCACCTCGTCACCGCTTCCCAGGACGGCGAGGTGCGGGTCTGGGACCTTCGGGAACGCAGGGCGGTCGCATCAGGCGTACCCCCTCTCGGCGTGGACCGGGGACAGAGCCGGGTGGCCTGCGCGGTCCTGGGCTCCGAGGTCCTCGCCGTCCACTGGTTCGAGGCGGCGGGCGGCAGGTCGTCGCGGCTCAACGTGTGGGAGCTGCCGGGGCCACGCTTCGCCAGGGAGAGCGCGCACGTGTCCCGGCAGCTTTTCGTCGCCGTCGCCGGCGCCACGGTGCGCGGCCGGCCGGTCGCGGTCCTGTGCGGCCATCGGTGGCGGTCGTTGCTGCCCGAGGTGGGGCTGCTGGTCCTGTGGGACCTGCGGGAGAACCGGCGGCTCGGCGAGCCGCTGCTCGACGGGGGCCATGCGTTGCGGTGCGTGGCGGTGGTGTCGGCGGGCGGGCGTGCGCACGCGGTGACCGGGGGCGATGACGGTGCGGTGCGGGTGTGGGATCTGGAGGCGGGCGGGGAGGCGCGGGTGCTCGCCGGGCACGAGGGGGGCGTGCGGTGTGTGGCGGTGGCGTCGGTGGACGGCCGTCCGCACGCGCTCACCGCCGGCCGCGACGGCACGGTCCGCGCGTCGGACCTGCTGACCGGCGTCGAAACGCACGTGCTGTGCCTTCCGGGGAAGCCGCGGGCACTGACGGTCGCGACCGACGGCACGGTCGTCGTCGCTCTGGGTGACACCCTCGTCGCGCTGGAACCGGGCGGTGACCTTTTGCCGTTCCTCCCCTGGAGCGATGTCGCCCGTGTCTGATCCCGCCACCTCCCGGAAGGAGACAGCCATGTCCCTCATCGTCGGCGTCCACGGTGTCGGAAACCACGTCCGCGGCCGGGCACCGGAGGACGTCGCCGCGCAGCGCGCCGGCGTCTGGGCCAGGAACCTCGCCGCCGGTCTCGGCCGGCCCCTGGCGGAGAGCGAGGTGGCGTTCGCCTACTACGGTCACCATCTGAGCCGCGGCCTTCCGGTCGCCCAGGGCCCGGACGACGGCGCCCTGGGCGACCTGACCCCGCACGAGGCGGCGCTCGCGGCGCACTGGCTCGATGCGCTGGACCTGCCCGGGGCCACCGCGCAAGGGCGCCTCGCCATGCCACTGCGGCACGCGGTGGAGATGGTGGCGAAGCGCTTCAGCCTGGACGGCCGGCTCACACGTGCCTTCGTCGCCCTGTGCTTCCGCGAAGTCGCCGCCTATCTGCGCGCCCCGGACGCGCCGGCCCGGCTCGCGGCCCGCGAGGAGGTGGCAGCGGTGATCGCCGAACGCCGGCCGCGCGTCGTGATCGCCCATTCCCTCGGCACGGTGGTGACCTATGAGGCCCTGCACGCACACCCGGAGCTGACCGTCGACCTCCTCATCACACTCGGTTCACCGCTCGCCCTGCCGCACGGCGTCTTCCACCGTCTGCTGCCCGCACCCGCCGAGCGGGGCATCCGTCCCGCGGGCGTCGCCCGCTGGGTGAACGTCTCCGACCACGGGGACCCCGTGGCCGTCCTGCGGCCCCTGGGAAGCTACTTCGACGGCGTGGACCTCGATCTCGAGGAGAGCGTCAGCCTCTTCGACTTCCACCGCGTGGCGGGCTACCTCCGCAGCCCGGCCGTCGCCGCCGCCCTGGACCCCCACCTGCCACGACGGTGACCGCCGCGGACGCCCTGACACCCCGGGTGTGCGGCAGGTGCCCGTCCCCGCCGTCGGACGGGCCGCTGTCCGTCCGGGGGAGGCGGTGAACGGGTGGCTCGGGGTGGTCAGGATCAGTGGGGCCGGTCCCTGCCCGACGAGTCCGCCCGGGTGCGGGACGGCGGCGCGGTGGGCCGGGGCGGCCGTGTCCAGGCCGTGGGTGATCAGGACCGGGGACAGGCCGTCACGGTCGCGGACCGGTGCGGTGAGGACAGGACAGGACAGGCCGGCCCGGGACGCCGCGACGGACCGTTCGATGTCCGCATCACCGGCTGTCGCGAAGCTGGGGTGGGCGCGGTGGAGGCGGCGGGCGCGGTGGGGGCGGCGGGCAGAGGAGCCGCGTCGTCGGCCTTCCCGCGACGGAGCCACAGGAGACCCTGCCTCTGCCGGGTGGTACCGGCGTGTCAGGGTTTCAGGAGCTCGGGGCCGTCCCCGCGGTTGCCCTCCCTGTCGCGCCGGTCCAGGACGCCGCGTGCGTGGCTGAGCAGGGCGGACCGGGTTCGGCCGCGCAGCGCGGCGCGGGCCGCGTTGGCGCCGGGGGCCCCGTGGACGCCGCCGCCGGGGTGAGCGGCGGCCGAGGCGAGGTACAGCCCTTTCACCGGTGTTTCCGGCCGGCCGGTTCCGGGGGTGGGGCGGAACACCAGTTGCTGGTGCATCGCGGTGGTGCCGTTGTTGATCGCACCGCCGTACAGGTTCGCGTCAAGGGCTTGGAGCGTGGGCGGCGCGAGAAGGCGCCGGGACCTGATGCGGGAGCGGAATCCCGGAGCCCAGCGCTCCACCTCGCTCTCCATGCGGTCGGCCATGGCTTCCTGTTCCCGCCGGTCCCAGGCTCCGGTCAGGCCGTCCTCGCCCGCGTCGCCCTTGATCCGGTGCGGGACATGGGTGTACGCCCACGCCGATTCGGTGCCGGCCGGGGAGCGCGTGCCGTCGGTTGTGGTCATCTGCCCGAAGAGGAGGAAGGGACGGTCGGGTACGCGGCCGGTCGCGATCTGCGCGGCGAAGCGGGTGAGGCCGTCGACGCCGTCGGCCAGATGGACCGTGCCCGCGGTCGAGGCCTCCCGCGCGGTCCAGGGCACGGGCCCGCCGAGTGCCCAGTCGACCTTGAAGGTGGCGAAGTCCCACTGGAACCGGACGAGATCACGCAACAGCCGGCCGGGCAGGTGCCGGGCGTCGACCAGCCCGCCGTACAGTGCGGGTGCGGAGACATCGGCGAGAACGGCACGGGACGCCGGTACGGACTCGCCCCCCGCCGTGCGGACACCGACGGCACGGCCGCCCCGCACCACGACCTCGCTCACCCGTTCGCCGCAGCGGACCACGCCGCCGCGCCGCTCCAGCCGCCGGACCAGGGACGCCGTGAGCGCACTGGATCCGCCCACCGGGACGGGAAAACCGTAGGTCTGGCCGAGCATGGACATCAGCCAGCCGAAGCCGCCGCTGCCCGCCGATTCGGGTGCCAGGTCCGCGTGCAGCGCGTTGCCCGCGATCAGCAGCCTGCCCGCCTCGCCGCGGAACTCCTCCTCCCCCAGCCGCCGAGCGGGCAGCAGCAGGCTCCTGGCCAGGCGCAGGCCGCCGGCGGCCCGGAGCCTCACGGCGAGGCGCGCCGCGGACCGCACCGGCGGGAAGGGGGTGAAAAGCGCGCCGAGAATGTCGGGGCCCATGCGGTTCCAGGTCTCGCACAGGGCCAGCCAGGCCGCCCCGTCGCCCGCGGCGAACGCGTCCAGACCCGCGGCCGTGTCCTCGCTCCGGCGTTCCAGGACCGCGCACCGACCGTCCGGCAGGGGATGCGCCAGGACGCGGGCGGCGTTGCTCCAGCTGAGCCCCTCCTCCTGGAGTCGCAGGTCCGCCAGCACCGGGGAGGCGGCGGCGAGAGGATAAAAGGCGCTGAACACGTCACTGACGTAATCGGGGTGTGCGCCGCGGTCGCTGCGGACGGCGCCGCCGGGCTCCGGCTGCTCCTCCAGGACCTCCACGCTCCATCCGGCGTCGGTGAGGAGATTCGCCGCGACGAGACCGTTGGGCCCGGCTCCGATGACCACCGCGTCCGGCATCGCTGCCTCCTGTTCGTTGCGGCAGCGCACCGGTCCGGGACGTACCGCAGGGGTCGTGGCCGGGGCCGGCCGCCTGCAACTGAAGCGGGTACCCGGGTGAGGGCCCGCCGCACGGCAGGGAGGCACCGGATGCGCGGAGAGGGCCGGAAACCGCCGGCCGGCCTTCGGCGCGGCCCCGGGGAGGGCGGACGGCAGACGGCCGGCGGGACGGGGGAGGGGCGTCACACACCGCCGGCACCCTCCGCCCGGCCCCCGGCTCCCAGGAGACCGGTGGCGGAGAATTCGGTGCCGAGCACCGTGTGCCGGGACCAGAGGCTGACAAGACCGGGCAGTCCCGCCCGCACCACCTGGACGCCGCGCAGCCACGCGGGGACGTACAGGGCGGCCGAGCGCCTTTCGACGCAGGTGGCCAGGCGGGCGGCCACGTCTGCGGCAGGGTAGACCTTGCGCGCCGGGCGGGGCATGTGCGCCCGCAGTTCGCGCAGGACGGCATGCTCGTCGGCGTCGCGGATCATGTCGGTGTCGATCCAGTTCAGGTAGGCGATGCCCACTGCCACCCCGCGGGGGGCCACTTCGGCGCGCAGGGAGTGCGCGAAGGACTCCACGCCTGCCTTGGAGGCGCAGTACGCGCTCATCATCGGAGCGGCGCCGATGGACGCGAGGGAGGCGATCTGAAGGTAGTACCCGTGGGTGTCGAGCAGGTCGGGCAGGAAAGTGCGGGCCGTGACGGCACTCCCGACGAGGTTGACCTCGACCACACGACGCCAGGTGGCGGGGTCGGACCCGACGAAGGGGCCTCCTTCCGCGAGGCCGGCGTTGGCGACGACGACGGACGGCGGGCCGAACCGGTCGCGGACCTCGGCGGCGACTCGAGCCATGGCGTCGTCGTCGGTGACGTCGACCTTCCAGTGGTGCGCGTCGGCCGACAGGGACCCGGCCACCCGGGCGAGGAGGTCCGCTTCCAGGCCGAGCAGAGCGACTTTCGCCCCTCTGCGGGCCAGGTGTCCGGCGACCGCTGCGCCGATGCCCCGTGCTGCGCCCGTCACCACGGCGACACGGTCTCGAAGAACGTACGGACGCCCCGTCACGGGTTTCTCCTCGGTCGATGAGACGCGTGGGAGAAAAGCCGCGGCGCGGCTGACGGGCGCATGCCCGTAAGACCTGCCCGGTGCGCCCGGCCGGTCAGCGGCAGTCCACGGACTCCTCTCATGAGACCCATCAGGCCAGCTGCCGGCTCTCCCCGCATCTCGGGGAACCCCGAGGCCGGTGAAACCGGTCAGGACTGTTCCGGCGGTGCGGGCCGGGCGTCGGCCGGGATCTCCTCCACCGGATCGGCCAGGACCACTCGTGTGCCGCGTTCCCTGAAGGCGGCCACGTCGGCGTCCGCTGCCGTCGTGTCCGTGACCAGGGTCCAGCCGGGGGACAGGGTGGCCCATGCGTGGAAAGGGGCCCGGCCCAGTTTGGCCGCGTGGGCCAGGACGTAGGTGTGGGTGGCGCGGCGGGCCATCAGTTCCTTCAGGCGGGTCTGGCGCAGGTCCGCCTCGCAGATCCCGCCGTCCGCCGTGACGCCGTCCGCGGACAGGAAGACGCGGTCGAACGTCATCCGTTCCAGCGCCGCCTCCGTCAGCGGGCCGACGAAGGCCTGGCTGAGCGGGCGCAACGTGCCGCCGAGGCACTCCACATGGACGGACTCGACGTCCGCCAGCTCGTGCAGTGCCGTCAGACCGGTGGTGGCGACCGTGAGGTCCTGCGCCGTGCGCAGCTCGTGTGCCAGCGCCCCGATCGTCGACCCGGCGTCAAGGAGCAGGGTCTCGCCCGGCTGGACCTGCGCCGCCGCCCACCGGGCGATGGCCCGCTTCTGCGCGTACGCCTCCCCGGTGCGCTGGCGCAGCGACGCCTCCGGATGCGCGTTGAGCGCCATCGCGCCGCCGTAGGTCCGGGCGAGCCGGCCGTCGGCGGTGAGGCGGGCGAGGTCGCGGCGGATGGTGGAGGCGGTCACGCCGAAGTGCCGGGACAGCTCCTCGACACTGGCCAGGCCGGTGGTGGTGGCGAGTCGCAGGATCTCCTCGCGCCGGGCCTGGGATCCGGTGGGCGGCATCAAGTGTCCTTCGCGGTACGTCGGTTCAGCGGGCGGTGGACATCTCGGCGGCCTGCCGCAGCGCCTCGATCATGCTACCGGCCTCGGCCTTTCCGGTACCGGCGATGTCGAAGGCGGTGCCGTGGTCCACCGAGGTGCGGATGACCGGGAGGCCGACGGTGAGGTTGACACCCGCCTCGATGCCGAGCACCTTGACGGGGCCGTGGCCCTGGTCGTGGTACATCGCCACGATGAGGTCGTAGTCGCCGCGGACGGCCAGGAAGAAGGCGGTGTCGGCGGGGAGGGGGCCGCGGGCGTCGATGCCGTCCTCGCGCACCTTCTCCAGCGCCGGGACGATCTTCTCCTCCTCCTCGCCGTAGCCGAACAGCCCGTTCTCGCCCGCGTGCGGGTTGATGCCGCAGACGCCGATGACGGGTTCGGCCAGCCCGGTGCGGATCAGGGCCTCGTGGCCGCGGCGCACGGTCCGCTCGACCAGGCCGGGCTCGATCCGGTTGACCGCGTCGATCAGACCGATGTGGGTGGTGACGTGGATGACCTTCACCTTCTCGGTGGACAGCATCATCGACACCTCGTCCACGCCGGTGAAGTGCGCGAGCAGTTCGGTGTGGCCGGGATAGACGTGCCCGGCGGCGTGCAGGGCCTCCTTGTTGAGGGGTGCCGTGCAGATGCCGTCGATCTCTCCCGCGAGGGCCAGTTCCGCGGCCCGCCTGACGTACTCGTACGCGGCGTTGCCGGCCTCCGCCGACAGCACGCCCCAGGGCAGGTCGGCGGGCAGCAGTCCGAGGTCGATCACGTTGATGCGGCCGGGTACGAACTCGGCGTCCGCCGGCGTCGGCACGGCCACGATCTCGCAGTCGGTCCCGAGGATCCGGGCCGCTTCCCGCAGCCGTGCGGCGTCACCGACCACCACCGGCCGGCACCGGCCCAGCGTCGCGGCGTCCAGCGCCGCGGGCACGATCACCTCGGGGCCGATACCGGTGCCGTCGCCCATGGTGAGACCGATGAGGGGGAGGGGCTGCTGCGCGTTCACTGGGTGACTCCTTGCTGGGAGGGTGCCGCGGCGGACGGGGCCGGCGAGCGGGGAGAGGGCGGTGACAGGGGTGGGGGAGGAGGCGGGGACAGGAGGCGGGGGCGGAGCGCCGCCGCGATGCGGTGGAACGAGTCCGGGCCGCCGAAGCTCCCGGGACGGGTGACGACCGAGCGGCCGTCCGCGGTCCTGCAGTGCACGGCACCGTGATGGATCTCGCCGACGGGCCACAGCGTCGTCACGCCCACCGCGTCAAGGACCCGGCGGGCCGTCTCGCCCCCGGTCAGGACGAGGTCCGGGCGGCCCGGCAGCGCCGCCACGGCCCGTGCCAGCCCCGCCGCGATCCGGCGTGCGGCATCGGGACGTACACCGTCGGAACCGTCCACGGAGAGCACGGTGACCGTGCCGGGCGGCGGCTCGGGCAGGACGACGGGGGCCCGGCCGGCCAGTTCTGAGGGGGGCAGCCGTATGTGCCGGGCCCCGGCGGCCATCAGCCGTGCGACCTGCTCGGCCACGACGGGTTCCGCGCTACCGGCCACGACGAGGAGAGGGCGGGGGGCGGGGGCGGCGGCCGCCCGCCCGGAGAGGCCGGACGCCGACGCCGGTGCGGCCCCCGGTGTGCGCGAGGCGATGCGGCGGCCCAGCGCGGCCGCCAGTCCGCCGCTGCCCAGCAGCCGGCATCCCGGGCCGAGCAGCGCCGCCGCCGCGGCGATCACCGCCAGGTCGGCATCGGTCTCCGCGTCGCACACGGGGTGCCGCCCGCGCGCCGCCGCCTCCCGGAACAGTCCGGCGAGCGCGATGGGTCCCCGCCGTACGGCCTCGGCCGGTACGCCCTCGGTCGGCAGCGGTGCCAGGGCCTCGGCGACCGACCGGGGCGCGGCACGCTTCTCGGCACGCCAGGCCGCGCTCTCGTGCAGCGGCGTGCCGTCGACCAGGACCACACCGTCGCGCACCACGCGTCCCGCGGCGGGCAGGGCCGTCGCGATCACCACGAGCTCGGCCCCCTCCGCGAAGGCCGAGGCCTCCGCGCCGACCGGTCCGCGCAGCAGCGAGTCGCACTTCTTGTACCAGAGCGTCCGGAGTGGCGGGAGCGTACGGCCGTGTTCTGCGCGGGAGTTGACTGCGCGAAACGCGCGAGACCTTGCTTCCTGTGGGCCGGCCGCACGGGGCGTTCCGGGATCGGCGCCGGTGCCGGTCGGCCAGGTTCGCGAGACGGACTCGGCTCCGGCCAGTGCGGTCCGCACGGCGGTGGCCGCGGCGTCCTCGTCGAGGTAGCGCGAGTCGAGGTCCACCACCACCGACTCACCGGCGGTGGCAGGTACGGCCAGGTCCGCGGCGTGCAGCGTCAGTCGCGCGGGCAGCCGCAGCAGCGCGGCCACTTCCGCCGCCCCCGACAGATCGTCGGCGAGCGCAACGACCGAGGTGTCGTCCCGACGGCACACGCGAACCTCCTCCACCGAACCCGGGCACCGGTGCGCACGGGCTGCGCGGTGTCCGGTGATCCGGCCTCCGCGGTGCCCCGATGATGACACAGCTTGCGCGATTCGCGCGAGACTCTTGCGTATAACGCGCAGTCGTGCGAGCGTTCCCCCACTGCGACGAACGACCGTCGCCCCGCACAGCCGCACAGCCGCACAGTCGTGACCGTGAAGCCGCACCGACGCACCGACAAAGCGACGGAACGAACGGCACCGCAGCCGCAGCCGCACCGGAAGGAACCGCTCGTGAGCACCGGCACCCGCCCCGGCCCGCAGGACAGCCCGCAGGGAATCGAGCTCCCGCACGTCCCCGTACCGCTCTCCCGGCTGGTCCTGGGCACCATGACGTTCGGCGACACCGTCGACCGCGCGGGTGCCGCCGCCATGCTGGACACCGCGCTCGACGCCGGCCTCACCGGCGTGGACACGGCCAACGGCTACGCGGGTGGTGAGAGCGAGCGGTTCCTCGCCGGACTGCTGCCCGGACGCCGGGAGCGGATCGTGCTCGCCACCAAGGCCGGCATCCCGCACCCCGACCAGGGCGAGCACGCCCCGCTGTCCCCGGTGGGCCTGCGCGCCGCCCTCGAGGGCAGCCTCGAGCGGCTCGGCACCGATCACGTCGACCTCTTCTACCTGCACCAGCCGGACCGCCGCACCCCCCTCGCCGAGACCCTCGCGACCGTGGCCGAGTTCGTCGCGGAGGGGAAGGTCCGCGCCCTCGGCGTGTCCAACCACGCCGCCTGGCAGATCGCCGAGCTGACCCGCACCGCCGACGAGGTCGGCGCCCCGCGCCCCGTCGTCGCCCAGCAGCTGCACAACCTCCTCGCCCGCAGGGTCGAGGAGGAGTACGTCGAGTACGCGGCGGTGAGCGGGCTGCGCACCATGGTCTACAACCCTCTCGGCGGCGGCCTTCTCACCGGCAGGCACCGCTTCGAGGCCGACCCCGCCACCGGCCGCTTCGGCGATTCCAGGCTCGCGGCGATGTACCGGCAGCGCTACTGGAACGAGGACCTCTTCGCCGCCGTCACCGAGCTCACCGCGATCGCCGACGAGGCGGGCCTCCCGCTCACCGAACTCGCCCTGCGCTGGCTCCTGGACCGCCCCTCCACCGACGCGCTCCTGCTCGGCGGCTCCCGGCCGGAACACCTGCGGGCCAACATCGCCGCCGCGCAGGCCGGCCCGCTGCCCGCGGACGTGACCGCCGCCTGCGACGCCGTCGGCTCCGCGCTGCGCGGCCCGATGCCCGCCTACAACCGCTGACCCGCCCGGCGCGCCGCCCCGACCCGGCCCCGCCGCCCCGACCCCGCCGTCCCGACCCCGCCGTCCCGACCCGGCCCCGCCGTCCCGCCGCATCCAGCAGTCCGGAGACTCCCCATGACCACCGCCGCGCACTTCGCCGCCGCACTGCGCGACCGCCAGCGCCTCATCGGCTACTGGTCGCTGCTCGACTCGCCCGTCGCCGCCGAGCGCCTCGCCCGGCTCGGATACGACTACCTGGCCTTCGACGCCCAGCACGGCCTCTTCGGCTACCAGGGCCTGCTGAACAACCTCATCGCCACCGACACCCGCGGCTCCACCGCCGTCGGCGTGGTCCGTGTCGAGGCCAACGACCCGACGTACATCGGCCGTGCGCTCGACGCGGGCGCCACCGCCGTCATCGTGCCGCTCGTCGACACGGCCCGGGACGCGGCCGACGCGGTCGCCGCCGTACGGTACCCCCCGCACGGCCGCCGCTCCTACGGCCCCATGCGCGCCCAGCTGCGGATCGGCCCCGACCCGGCCGACACCCACGAGCAGACCGCGGTGCTCGCCATGATCGAGACCGCCGACGGGCTCGCGAACGTCGAGGAGATCTGCGCGACCCCGGGCCTCGACGGCATCTACGTCGGCCCCTCCGACCTGCGCCTGGCCATCGGCGGCCGGACCTCCACGGACCCGGGTGTCGCCGAGGAGTTCGAGCAGGCACTCATCCGCGTCCGTGTGGCCGCCGAGGCCGCCGGTATCGCCGCCGGCATCCACAACGGCGACGGCGCGAGCGCCGCCCGCCGGCTCGCCGAGGGCTTCACCTTCGCGTCCGTCGCCGCCGACGTGGTCCACCTCCAGCAGGTCGCCACCGCGCACCTGGACGCCGCACGGAAGGGCAGCGGGGCATGAGCACACCGGGCCGCACCACGCTCGTCACCACCCCCACCTTCGCCCGCCACTCGGACGACCCCTGGACCCTGCTCGCCGACGGCGGCGCGGGCCCGGTCCGCCCGTACGACGACCGCGCCCTGCCGCACGACGAACTCCTGCGGCGCGTCGCCGGCGCCGACGCGCTCCTCGCCGGCATGGACCAGGTCACCGCCGAGGTCATGGACGCCGCCCCGCGGCTGAAGGTCATCGCCAAGCACGGCGTCGGCACCGACACCATCGACCTCGCCGCCGCCCGCGCCCGCGGCATCCCCGTCGTCTGCGCGCCCGGCTCCAACTCCCGCGCGGTCGCCGAGTACACCTTCGGGCTGGTGCTCGACGCCGCCCGCCGGATCAGCGCCTCCCACACCGCCGTCACCGCGGGCGGCTGGCCCAAACTCTTCGGCCCGCAGCTGCACGGGAGGACCATCGGCGTCGTCGGCTTCGGCCGGATCGGGCGGCTCGTCGCCGGCTACGCGCGGGCCTTCGGGATGCGGGTGCTCGCCCACGACCCCTACCTCCCCGACGAGGCCGTGACCGGGGCGGACGCCGAACCCGCCGCGTTGGACACGCTCCTCGCGCACGCCGACGTGGTCACCCTGCACCTCCCGCCGCCCGCCGGGGAACCACTGCTGAACGCCGCCCGGCTGGACGCCATGAAGCCCGGCGCGATCCTCGTCAACGCCGCCCGCGGCGGCCTCGTCGACGACACCGCGCTCGCCGCCGCGCTGCACTCCGGGCACCTGGCCGCCGCCGCGCTCGACGCCTTCGCCGTCGAGCCGCTCCCCGCCGGCCACGTCCTGCGCACGGCCCCGCACCTGACCCTCACCTCGCACATGGCCGCCTGCACCCCGGAGGCCAACCGCGCGATGGGGCTGATGGTCGCCGAGGACATCCTCCGCGTCCTCGCCGGCGAACCCCCGCACCACGCGGCCGGCTGACCGGGCCTCAGGCTCCGCACCCCGCACCCCGTACCGCACCCCGTACGTCCATGACGAGGCCGGCCGGCCCACCCCGCCGCCCTCCGGCCCACCACGTCACCCCCCACTGCCCGTCCCCGACCCCCGGGACCCCTGTCCTGTTCTGCCTTCCGCTCCGGCGACGGCGCCGGAACCAGCAAAGGAACACCGCCATGTCCACCACCGCCCCCGCCCCCGCGGCGGAGCACGCGCCGGCCGATCCGTACGCCCTGCGCCCCGAGGACGCACGCCCGGCGCCCGAGAACTTCCGCGGCCGGTTCCGCCACCTCGGCCCCGGCTTCGTCCTCTCGGCCGCCGTCGTCGGCTCCGGAGAACTGATCACCACCACCGCGCTCGGCGCCCAGGCCGGCTTCGCACTGCTGTGGCTCGTGATCGTCTCGACCGCGGTCAAGATCTGGGTCCAGATGGAACTGGCCCAATGGACCATCCTCAACGGACGCACCGCACTGGAGGGCTACCGCGAGGTCGGCCCCCGCATCGGCCGGCTCGGCTGGATCAACTGGCTGTGGATCGGCATGGACTTCGCCAAGATGTTCCAGCGCGGAGGCATCATCGGCGGTACGGCGGCCGCGTGTTCGGTGCTGTGGCCGGTGATCGGCGAACCCCTGAGCTGGGGCTCCCTGGCACTCTGGGCCGTCGTCGTCACCGTCGCCGCCATCCTGCTGCTGCAGTCCGGCAAGTACGGCCTCGTGGAACGCGCCTGTCTGTTCTCCGTCATCGTCTTCACCCTGGTCACCGTCAGCCTCGCGGTCGGCCTGCCCGGCACCGGGTTCGGCTACGGCACGAGCGAACTGGGCAGCGGCTTCGGCTTCGAGATCCCGGCCGGCACCGTCGGCATCGCCCTGGCCGTCTTCGGCATCACCGGTGTCGGCGCCGACGAGATGACGACGTACACCTACTGGTGCATGGAGAAGGGCTACGCCCGCTGGACCGGTCCCGACGACGGCACCGAGGAGCGCGCCCGCCGCGCCGAGGGCTGGATCAAGGTGATGCGCCTGGACGCCCTCACCGGGCTGGCCGTCTGCGTGCTGTGCACCCTGTCCTTCTACGTCATCGGCGCGGCCGTGCTCCACCCGCAGGGCCTCGTGCCCGAGGGCAACGAGATGATCACCACGCTGTCGCGGATCTACACCGACACCATGGGCCCCTGGGCCGAGTACCTGTTCCTCTTCGGGGCCTTCGCCGTCCTCTTCTCCACCCTCATCGGCTCGACGGCCTCCGTGCCCCGGCTGTGGACCAACACCCTCGGCCTGCTCGGCGTCATCGACTGGACCGACGTCCGCGCCCGCACCCGCACCATCCGCATCCTCACCTGGTCCCTGCCGCTGCTGTGGACCTGCTTCTTCCTGTGGATGCAGTCGCCCGTGCTGATGGTCCAGATCGGCGGCATCGGCGGCGGGATCTTCCTGTTCGCCGTGGTCGTCGCCGTCTGGCGGCTGCGCTGCACCGGAGTGCCGCAGCGCTTCCGCACCAACGGGTGGCTGACCGCGGCCCTCGTCATCAGCAGCGTGGCCATCCTGTGCGTCGGCGTGTACGGCGTCCTGAAGACGCTGGGAGCGGTGCCGGAGTAACCCTACGAGCACCGGGTGGGGGCAGCCGCGGAGGCTGCCCCCACACTCATGAGGCCCTCCGGGGAGCGGGGCCGGCTCGCTCGGCAGGGCTCTTCCCCGCGCCACCGGTCCGCCCCCGCGGCGTTCCGGCAGGGCGTTACTTCGTCGCCCCCTGGGCGAAGCCGTTGTAGATGTAGCGCTGGAGGAACAGGAAGATCACCAGGGTCGGCAGGACGACCAGGACCGCGCCGGCCGGGATGTTCTCCCAGTGGGCGCCGAAGGGGCCCTTGAAGCGGAACAACGCCGTGGACATGGTGCCGAGTTCCTCCGAGGGCATGTAGAGGAGCGGGATGTAGAAGTCGTTGTACGTCGTGATGCCCTTGATGATGACCACGGTGGCGATCGCCGGCTTCAGCAGCGGAAAGATGATCTTGCGGTAGACGGTGAAGGCGTTGGCGCCGTCGAGTCGCGCGGCCTCGTCCAGGGAGGTCGGAATGCCCCTGATGAACTGCAGGAAGATGTAGATCGACACGATGTCGGTGCCCATGTACAGCAGGATCGGCGCCCAGCGGGTGTCGAACAGACCGAAGCTGTTGACGACCTGGAACGTGGCGACCTGCGTGGTGACGCCCGGGACCAGGGCGGCGATCAGGAACAGGGCCATGACGGGCTTCCTGAAGCGGAAGTCGAAACGGTCGATGGCGTACGCCGTCATCGAGCCGATGACCACCGTGCCGGTGATCGAGAACAGCAGGATGAAGGCCGTGTCGCCGAAGGCCGTCAGCAGGTGACCGTCGTTGAAGGCCGTGACGTAGTTCGCGAAGTTCAGCCAGTCGTCCGGCAGGGCCAGCGCGCCCCGGCCGTCCGCTGTCTCCCCGTAGGACTTCAGCGAGGTCGGGAACACCACGAGGAGGGGGAGCAGGACGACCACCGAGGCGATGACCAGCGACAGGTAGATCAGTGGGGTGGCGATGGCGGGGCGCCGGCGGCGCGGCGGACCGTCGGCGGGGGCCGGCGCCGGGGCCGCCCCGGGGGCGGTGAGGGTCATACGAGGTCCACCTTCTCGTCGGGCACGATGCGGCGCTGGAGCCAGGTGATCAGCAGGATGATCGCCAGCAGCGCCACGGCGCAGGCCGATGCCAGGCCGGTCTTGTCGAACTGGAAGGCGAACTTGACCGTCTGGATGACGAAGGTCGAGGTCCCGGTCGCGCCGCCGGTCATGATGTACGGGATCTCGAAGACGGCCAGCGAGCCGGAGATCGCCAGGATGACGCTGAGGCTCAGTACGGGCCGGATGCCCGGCGCGATGATGTGCCGGAACTGCTGCCAACGGGTCGCGCCGTCGAGCTGGGCGGCCTCGTACAGTTCGCCGGGGATCGACTGGATCGCGCCGAGGAACAGGACGAAGTTCAGGCCGGTGAAGCGCCATACGGGCACCCCGGCGAGCGAGGTGTTGGCCGACTCGGGGTCGCCCAGCCAGGCGTGGTCGGTGCCCACCCCGAACCACGACAGGACCGAGTCGAGCGTGCCGCCGTCCTGGTGGAACCGGTGTGAGCACCTCGAGACCACCGAGCACGCCCGGCGCCCCCGGCACACCTCCCGGACGCGTCACCATCAAGGACGTCGCCGCGGCCGCCGGTGTGTCCAAGGGCGCGGTGTCGCTGGCGTTCAACCACAAGGCGGGAGTCTCCGAGGCCACCCGGGACCGTATCCTCGCGGCGGCCCGCCAACTGGGCTGGGCGCCGAACTCGTCCGCCCGCAGCCTGTCGCGGCAGTCGGTCGACACCGTCGGGCTCGCCATCTGCCGGCCCGCCCGGCTGCTGGGCCTGGAACCCTTCTACATGGAGTTCATCTCCGGCATCGAGAGCGTGCTCGCCGAACGCGACTGCTCCCTGCTGCTGCGCCTGGTGGGCTCGCTGGAGGAGGAGATCACCCTCCAGGAGCGCTGGTGGAGGGAGCGCCAGATCACGGGATCCGTCCTGGTCGACTTCCACCGGAGGGATCCGCGGATCGATCCGCTCCAGAAGCTCGGTCTTCCTGCCGTGGCCGTCGGGCACCCGGATCTCACCGGCGGCTTCCCGTCGGTGAGGGGCGTTCCTCCGCAGCGGCGTTACGCCGTAGGGCTCGGCACCACAACTCCGGCCGACGGAGCCGGATGTGCGGTGCCGAGCCTTTTCGCGCCGCGCGTGCCGTGCCTCGACCGACGAACCGCACGCCCCATCCGGTGATCGCGCCGACGGGGCGTGCGGTTCGTCGCCGGGCGGGTGGGGAGCACCCACCCGGCAGGCCGTCGACGCGAGGGCGCCGAGACCGTCAGATGTCGATGACCCGGTAGGCGATGGTGTAGACGCCGCCGGACCCCTCGAGCGAGCGGTACTGGATCTCGGCACCCGCCTCACTGCCCGTCGCAAGCGTCGAACCCAGCTTGTCGTCGCCGCTCGTCGTGTCGTAGTCCCACAGCGTCATGGTGCGCGCCTGCTGCTTGCCGAGGACGAGGGCCGCCTTGCCGTTGCCGTCGGTCATCGACCGGACGTAACCCGCGCCCATCGTCTGGTACTTGAGGCTTCCCGGCCACACCTTGACGGCGTTGCCGTTGGCGTCGGTGACCTTCAGGTAGGCCTCGTCGTGATCGCCCTCGCTCTGCTGGTGACAGGTCAGCTCCAGCAGTTCGATGCGGACGTAGTCGATCGGCTCGGCCTGGGCCGTCCCGGCGAATCCGGCGACGCTGCCCAGTGAGAACAGAGCGGCCGTGGCCACTCGAGCGATTCCACGCATGGTTGGTTCCCCCTTGGATGAGTTGGTGGCCCCGTGTCGTTGTCGTCCTGCGAGGCCCGTACCGTCCCCCGGTACGCATCCACCCTGCCTGCCGCCACCGCCTCGTATCTACGCGCGTTCCACTGAGCGGAACGCGGCCGGACGCGCCCTCACGGACGCACCTCGATCCCGGCCCTGCCCAGTGCGCGGGTGACGGCGGCGGCCGCTTCGGCGACCCGGCCCGCCACCGTCTCCAGCTGCCGACCGGCCTCGACCATCGCGGCCACCGCCCCCACCACGGCCCCCGCCGGGGACCGCACCGGCAGCGCGGCGCAGCAGACCCCGGCCATCACATCCTCCCGGTCCAGTACGGCGCCGCTGCGCACCGGGCCCCGCAGCGCCTTGCCCAACGCCGTGTCCAGCGAGAACGCCTCGCCGTTACGGACCGGCACGAGTGGCTCCACCCGGCCGGGCACCGAACAGACCGTCAGGGGCTGTTCCTCGCGCATCACCGCCAGCACCACACTGCCTCCGGTGGCGGCCCTCAGCCGGTGCAGCGGCAGGCGTCCCGCCACGCGCAACCCCGGGTGCGGCTGCCACGCCTGGCCGAGCCGGTAGAGCTGCGCGCCCAGCCGGTAGCGCAGGCCACGGCGCTCCACGGCCCCCAGGGCCACCAGCTGCTCCAGCAGCCGGTGGGCCGTGCTCTTGGGCACTCCGCAAGCGACCGCCAGTTCGGTCACTCCTGCCTCGTCGCCGTACTGCCGCAGGGCTTCCAGCAGCGCGAACGCCCCCTCCAGCACCCCGCGTCCCCTGCCCGTCGTTCGTGTGTGTACGGCTGTGTTCATGGCATCCCCCCGGATGGCGTGGCCCGGTCGCGTCCCCCGACAACGGCGCGGCCCCGGCCCTTGGTGTCCGCGACCATGCTCCCCGGACCGCCGTGCCGAGCGGAACCATTCCGCCGTGTCGCCCCGCACACACGTGGAGACGTCCGGCCTGCGCCCCTTTCACGACACCCATGTCACCACTGAACGCCGGGTGCGCACGGCCCTGGGCGACGAGGAGTACACGGCGGCCCGGCCCCGGGGCGCCTCCGCCGAGGACGGTCTGCGAAGGGCCCTGCAGGAGAGCGGAGCGCCGTCACCGGGCCTGCCTCGGCCTTGGGGCACAGCGGTTGACGCTAAGCCGGTGATCATGGGATCGGTGACAGGGTTGCGGCACCTCAGGCCGTGGGCGGGCCTACCGCATCTCGGCGTTCGGTGGGGCTGGGCCTGGAGCCGTTCGCGGAGGTCGCTCTCCTCGGGGGTGAGCGGGTCCTCGGGCCGGCGGATGCGTGCGGGCTTGGGCCGCAGGGACAGGCCGTCGTCGGCCGCGGTGGCCTCGGCTTCCGCGAGGGCCCGGTGGAGCGAGGCGACCGACGGGGACCTGCCCGCGTTCTTCCCGGTCTTGATGGTCAGCTTCTTCGCGATCTCGGGGACGGGGATGCCCTTGTCCTCGAGCGCGACGGCGAGGGTGAGCATGTCGTCGTCGATGACCTTCGGCCGTCCGCCGCGGTTGCCCTCGGACGCGGCGATGGCCTGGCCTTCGAGGGTCTTCTCCCGGATGTGGTTGCGCTCGATCTGCCCGGCCACGGCCAGGACGGCGAAG
>NZ_JBHXQZ010000053.1:0-56144 GCF_042717095.1 Streptomyces sp. NPDC058632
CCACCCCGCAATACGATATACTAATGGGTCTGGTGGGCGCGTTTTTGTTTATAACACACCGCGACGCGCCCCCGCCCCGGGGTCCTGCCCGTGGCCGGGGACGCGTCGTGTCCACGGGTCAGGCGCCCACGTTCTCCTTGACCGTGATGCGGCCCTTGCGGATGGTCGCCACGCGCGGGGACTGCTTCGCCAGGGCCGAGTCGTGGGTGACCATGACGAAGGTGAGCCCGAGCTCCTTCCACATCCGGATCAGTACGTCCATGATCTCGTCGCGCATCGACTCGTCGAGGTTTCCGGTGGGCTCGTCGGCGAGCAGCACCTTCGGTTCCTTCACCAGTGCCCGGGCGATGGCCACCCGCTGCTGCTGACCGCCGGACATCTCGGCGGGCAGGTGCCCGAGCCGCTCGCCGAGCCCGACCGCGGCCAGCGCCTCGGCGGCCTTCTCGCGGCGCTCCTTCGTCTTCACTCCGAGCGGGACGAGCGCGGTCTCGACGTTCTCCTGCGCGGTGAGGGTCGGGATCAGGTTGAAGGACTGGAAGACGAAGCCGATGCTCTCGCTGCGCACCCGGGTGAGCCGGGCCTCCGGCAGCTTGGCCAGGTCGGTGCCGTCGAGGAGGATCTCGCCGGAACTGGGGCGGTCGAGCGCGCCGAGCATCTGCAGCAGGGTGGACTTGCCGCCGCCGGTGGGGCCCTGGATGACGAGCCGGTCGCCGTCGGGGATCGTCAGGTCGATGCCGTCGAGGGCGTGAACGGTGTCCTTGCCCCGGGTGTAGCGCCGGGTGACGCCTTTGAGTTCGTACATGGGTCAACTCCTGGATTGCGGTACGAGGGTGAGGGCCCGTCGGCAGTGGGGCGGGGCCCGCGAGGGCGGTGCCGGCACCGGTGCCGCCGGCGGTTCCGGTGCCGGCGGCGCTACGCGACGCGGCGCAGCGCGTCCGCCGGCCGGAGGCGGGAGGCGCGCCAGCCGCCGAAGGCACCGGCGACGAGACCGCCGGCCACCGCGAGGCCGACCGCGAGGGCGACGGTCGTGAGACTGACCGGCGCCGTGAGAGCGACCTCGAGGGTCTTGGCAGCCGCTTCCTGGCCGGGACCGCCACCGCCCGGGCCGCCCATGCCGCCTCGACCGCCCGCACCCCCTCCGCCGCTGCTGCCGAGTTCGGCCTGCAGCGTGGGGCTGACCGCGGTGACGGCGTACGCGCCCGCCAGGCCGAGCGCGATACCGAGCGCGCCGCCGATCAGGCCGTGCACGACCGCCTCGCCGACCACCTGTCCGGTCACCCGCCCCGACTTCCAGCCCAGCGCCTTCAGCGTGCCGAACTCGCGCACCCGGCGGGACACCGCCGAGGAGGTGAGCAGCCCGGCGACGAGGAACGCGGCCACGAGCACCGCGACCGACAGCCACGTGCCGACGCCGGTGGCGAGGGAGGACGCGGTGGACAGCGAGCCGGAGACGGTGTCCGCGAGGTCGGCGGAGGTGGTGACCGTCGTTCCCGAAACGTTCTTCCGGATCGCGGACTTGACGCTGTCGATCTGCTGCGAGTCGGTCGCCCGGACGTAGATCGTGGTGACCTCGTCCTCGGCGTCGGCGAGGGCCTGGGCCTGCTTCAGCGGGATGTAGAGGTCGGCCGCGGCGTCTCCGCTCTCGGCGGTGGCGATACCGATGATCTTGAACTTGGTGCTCTTGACCGTGACGGTGTCACCGGTCCCGAGCTCCTTCTCCTTGGCGTGGGCGGAGTCGACGACGGCCACCTCCGCGTCGGTCTCGCTCGCCTTGAAGGTACGGCCGTCGGTGATCCCGGAGGAGGTCAGCGGGCCGAGCTCCGACTCGGTGACGTCGGTGCCGTAGACGGAGTAGCTGTTGACGTCGAAGTCGGCGCCGCCGCCCTGGACCCGGCCGCCCTCCGACGGCGCGGCCCCGCCTGGACCGCCCTGCTGACCGCTCTCGCCGCTCTCGCCGTCCTGCTGGACCTGGCCGCGGGTGAACTCGCCGCTGACCTTGACGACCTGGAGGCTCAGCCCTCCCACTGCGTCGGCGACACCGCCCTGCTCGCCGACCTTGTCCACGGTGGAGCCGGCCAGGCTCTGGAAACCCTGCACCACGACGCGGTCGGTGCTCTGCTCCCCGCCGGAGTCCTCGTCCTGGGCGTCGAAGCTGAAGCTCGGCCGCTCCGAGCGCTCCGCGCCCTCTTCGGGCGCCTCCATGGCCTTGGTGACCGTCATGTCCGTGCCCAGTCCGTACAGCGACTGCAGGACCTTCTCCTGCGCCCTGCCCATCCCGGAGGACACGGAGCTGACGACGATGACCAGTGCGATACCGAGCGCGAGGCCGGAGGCGACGACGAGGGCCGCTTTTCTGCGGCGGCGCAGTTCGCGCCTCAGGTAGGTGAAGAACATGGAGGCAAGCTAGGGACGGCCCCTGATGAAGTGTTAAGCCCGGGATAAGAGCCGCATGAGAAGAGGACCGGGCCGCACGAACAGACGGATGCCGCCGCCCGCCCGGGAGGGCGGACGACGGCATCGGTCGAGCGGGTCGGGCAGTGGTGCCGGCGGCCGGGTCAGACCGCCGAGCCCGCCTTCCACTGGGCCCAGTCCATGTTCCAGCCGTTGAGGCCGTTGTCCGGGGCGATGGTCTTGTCGCCGGTGTTCTGCACGACGACCACGTCACCGACGATCGAGTTGTCGTAGAACCAGGAGCCCGGCGTGTTCGGGTCGTCGGCGCCCTTGGCGTCGGCCAGTCCGACGCAGCCGTGGCTGGTGTTGGCGCTGCCGAAGATGGACTTGGCACCCCAGTAGTTGCCGTGGATGAAGGTGCCGGAGGTGCTCAGGCGCATGGCGTGCGGCACGTCCTTGATGTCGTACTCGCCCTCGCCGTCGTCGTCGGTGAAGCCGACGGTCGCGCCGTTCATCCGGGTCTCCTTGAACTTCTCGGAGATCACCATCTTGCCTTCGTACGTCTTGTTGTCGGGCGACCCGGCGGAGATCGGGATCGTCCGGATGGTCTTGCCGTTCTGCGTGACCTTCATCTGCTTGGTCTCGGCGTCGACGATCGAGACCTGGTTGCGGCCGATCTTGAAGTTGACCGTCTTCTGCTGGACTCCGTAGACACCCTCGGCACCCTCGACCCCGTCGAGCGCCAGCTTCAGGGTGACGGTGGAGTTCTCCTGCCAGTAGTCCTCGGGACGGCAGTCCATGCGGTTGGCGTTGAACCAGTGGCAGGCGACCTCCTGGCCGCTGCTGGTGGAGACGGTGATGCCCTTCTGGACCTCGGCCTTGTTGGCGATCGCCTTGTCGAAGTTGATCGACACCGGCATGCCGACGCCCACGGTCGAGCCGTCGTCCGGGGTGAAGGTGCCGATGAAGCTGTTGGTCGGCGAGACCGTGGTGAACGACGCGTTCTCGTGGGCGGCGCGGCCCTCGGAGTCCTCGGCGGTGGCGGCCAGCTTGTAGGTGGTGGCGCGCTCCAGCTGGCCGCTGGGCTTCCAGCTCTTCTTGTCCGCCGATATCTCACCCTCGACGACGGTGCCGTCGGTGGCCGTCATCTTGACCTCGGTGAGCGTGCCCTTGGTCACGGCGACCGCGGCGGAGTTGTTGATGGAGGCGTTGTCCGAGCCGTCCTTCGGCGTGATCTTGATCTGGGCCGCGGAGGTCTTCTTGGCCGCCGCCTCGTCGACCTCGGTCTGCGACGCGCCCTTGCCGCTGTCCCCACCGGAACTCGTGTCCTCACCGCCGCCGGAACACGCCGAGAGCACCATCACTCCGCCGAGCAGGGCGGACGCAGCCATCAGGCCCCTGCGCCGCTTACCGTCCGTCATCACACGCTTCTCCATCGTCGCCGCTTGCCCGAACCCCACGGGCCCCGCACCCGAAGCCGAGAGTCCCCGTCAAACACTTCAACGCTACGGCCGGTAGGTCCCGTTCCATATGGGCCGCGAATGTGGGGCTCACCACGTCCATCGCGGCCGGGCGGGAGGTGATCGGCCCATGCGTCACCAGAGACGCCGGTCCCCGGGCAGCGGTTGCCACCCGGGGTCACGATTTCCCCAAACCGGGCCGGCCAGTCACACCGGCCCGCCGCAATTCACCTCATTCGCTCCCTAGTTGTTCAAGCTGGCGAGTATTCCACACTTAGCCACCTTTGCCCTCTTCATGAAGTATGCCCGCATTGAGCTATTTGTCGTGCTCGTCTGACGCGTCGTCGAACTCGTCACCGTCGAGGTCCCACTCGGGCGAGTCCGGGTCGTAGTCGATCTCCTCGCTGCTCCACGAGGCCTGCTGGAGTTCCACGCCCGGCACGTCACCGACCAGACCGAACGGGTCGACGAGATGCGCGAGCGCCTCGGCCATGTCCTCGGTCACCGCGTCCTGGACGGGCTCCCGCTCCTCGGCCGGCAGGTCGCCGTCGTCCGCGATCCTGGCCAGCGCGGCCCTGGCCAGTGCGTCCTCGTCACCGATCTCGAGAACAAGGTCGACCCGAAGCCGTACAAACCGTGATGTCTCTGGAGTGCTCATGCCCGGAGCGTACGGCTCCGGCTCCCGTGACTTTCCTGTGACCCGAGACTTTCACTACCATCAGCCCACACGGCCAATTCGCCAGCGCCACAAGGGGATCGATATTCCGTGTCATCCGCGCTCCGTCCGTTGCTGACCGCCACCGCCGCGGGCACCCTGCTGTGCGCCCTGTGGTTCGTCCCGTCCGCCAACGCGACCTCCGAAGCCCCGGCGGGAAGAACCGCCCCGGCAAGCCCGTCTCCGCAGGTCACAGAGCAGGCAAGGGCTGTTTCCAGCACCTCGGTCGGCACCTCGACCGTGTCGTACGACGGCACCGTCGGCGAGGTCCGGCTCGCCGACACCGGCAGCTTCAACAGCACGCCGTACATCGTCGGCGGCACCGCCTGCCTCACCCTCGGCGCGGGCTTCGTCGTCTACTCGGTCCGCCGGGAACGGCTCGACTTTTGACGTGCTTGACCTTCCCTTGGGATGATCTTGACCGCGGCGCTTCCTGTGCCGCGGCTCCCGTCACCGCAGCGGGCCGGTGACCCGTTCCACAGCCGCCAGCAGGCGTCCGTCGCGTACGAACGCCTCCGCCGCGGCGAGGTCGGGCGCGAGATGGCGGTCCGGGCCGGGACCGCCCACACCGGCCTGTCGCGCGGCCTCGACCACGGCCCGGGTCGCGGGCGCCGGGGTGAGGCCCTCGCGCAACTCCACCGCACGCGCGGCGGCGTACAGCTCGACGGCGATGACCCTGGTGAGGTTGTCGACCGAGGTACGCAGCTTGCGTGCGGCCGACCAGCCCATCGAGACGTGGTCCTCCTGCATCGCGGAGGACGGGATCGAGTCCGCCGACGCCGGGACGGCCAGCCGCTTCAACTCGCTCACGAGCGCGGCCTGCGTGTACTGAGCGATCATCAGACCGGAGTCGACGCCCGCGTCGTCGGCGAGGAACGGCGGCAGCCCGTGGCTGCGGTTCTTGTCCAGCAGCCGGTCGGTGCGGCGCTCGGTGATGGAGCCGAGGTCGGCGACGGCGATGGCGAGGAAGTCCAGCACGTAGGCCACCGGGGCGCCGTGGAAGTTGCCGTTGGACTCCACCCGCCCGCCCCCGGAACCGAACGCCCCCGAACCCGTGCCGTCGTAACCGGTGTCGCCGGGCAGCACCACCGGATTGTCGATGGCGGCGGCGAGTTCGCGCTCGGCGACCAGCCGGGCGTGTGTGATCGTGTCCCGTCCGGCGCCCGCGACCTGCGGGGCGCAGCGCACCGAGTAGGCGTCCTGGACACGCGGGGCGTTGTCCTGGTGATGTCCCGTCATGCCCGAACCGGCGAGCACGGCCAGCATGTTGGCGGCGCTGGCGGCCTGGCCCGGATGCGGGCGGATGGCATGCAGTTCGGGGGCGAGGACCTTGTCGATGCCGAGCAGCGCCTCCAGGCTCATCGCGGCCGTGACGTCGACGGACCGGTACAGGGTGTCGAGGTCGGCGAGGGCCATGATCAGCATGCCGAGCATGCCGTCGGTGCCGTTGAGGAGGGCGAGCCCTTCCTTCTCGCGCAGTTCGACGGGCCGGATCCCGTGCTCGGCGAGCAGGTCGCCGGCGGGGCGCAGGGTCCCGTCGGGCCCTTCGGCCTCCCCCTCGCCCATCAGGGCCAGGGCGCAGTGGGACAGCGGGGCCAGGTCGCCCGAGCAGCCGAGGGAACCGTACTCGTGCACCACGGGGGTGATCCCGGCGTTCAGCACGTCGGCGATCGCCTGCGCGACCTCGGGGCGTACGCCGGTGTGCCCGGAGCAGAGGGTCTTCAGCCGCAGGAACATCAGGGCGCGGACGACCTCGCGCTCGACACGGGGCCCCATGCCGGCGGCGTGCGAGCGGACGATGTTGCGCTGCAGCCGATCACGCAGCTCGGGGCCGATGTGCCGGGTCGCCAGGGCGCCGAAGCCGGTGCTCACCCCGTACACGGGGTCCGGCTTGGCGGCCAGGGCGTCCACGATCTCGCGGGAGGCGGCGAGGGCGGCCAGCGCCTCTCCGGAGAGCTCGACGCGGGCACCGCCGCGCGCCACGGCGAGCACGTCGGACGCGGTCACGCCGGACGCCCGCCCGTCACCCACCACCACCCTTTCAAGGCCGCGCTTCGCGTCTTCCCCGTTCACCACGGTATGCATATCCATATTCAGGAGCGTACGCAGTGAATGCCGTGATGTCACCACCGGGACCGAGGGTCACCCCTTACCGTTGCGCCCGGGCCCCGGGCGCGCGGCCCCCCTACGGCGAGTGCCGCCCCCGGAACCGGCGCCGCTCGCCGTCCGGCTCCCGCACCGGCTCGTCCGCCAGGCGCACGACCGGGTCACCCGGGCCCTCGCGCCCGGCGACGACGGGATGGCGTGCCCGCCCGGCCTTCGCGCGGTACTGCGCCGCGTCGGCCAGCCGGAAGAGCCGCCGGGCGGAATGCACGGGACCGATGGCGTCCCCGGTGGAGGCCACCCCGCAGGCCACACCGTCCCCGATACCCAGCTCCACGGCGCGACGGCACACTTCGTCGGCCACCTTGACCGCCTCGCCGGCGGGCGGCCCCACCGCCAGCAGACAGAACTCGTCCCCGCCGAGCCGCGCCGCGAGGGCACCGGGCAGCATGGCCCCGCACAGGGACAGCACGGTCCCGAACCGCTCGAGCAGCCGGTCGCCGACGGCATGCCCCAGGGTGTCGTTGACCTGCTTGAGCCCGTTCAGATCGCACACGACGAGGCTGACGACGGCCCCGTCCCGGCGGTGCCGCTCGATCGCCTCGTCGAGCCGCACATCCACGGCCCGGCGGTTGGCCAGCCCGGTGAGCGCGTCCGTGTACGCCAGTCGCCGCGCCTCCTCCAGCCGCTCGGTCTGCGCGATCCCGGCGGCGACGACGGCGGCCAGCACCGTCGCGAAGTCGGCGTCGCCCCGCCCGAAGACGGGTGCGCCCACCGGCCGGGCCACGTACAGCTCGCCCCACGCCCGCCCGTGCAGCACGATCGGGGCGACCACGCAGCAGCCGCGCCCGCGCCGGCGCAGGGCCGCCACCCGCTGGTGGGTGTAGCCGGGCCGCCCCTCCGTCGCCCCCCGGGCGGTCTCCACCCAGGCATCCGGCTCACCGCCGCCGGCCGCCCACCGCTCGTGCAGGAACTCGGTGATCTCGGCGAACTGGTGCACGGGATAGGCCTCGTCGTCCGGGAACTCCTCCTCGCCCTCGGCCAGCTCGCCGACGTTGACCAGGACCCGCAGCCGCCCCAGTTCGCGCTCCCACACCGACAGCGCGGCGAAACTCCCGCCGAGCGCCCGGCGGGCCCCGTGGGCCGCGGCCCGCCAGACCTCCCGCGAGCTGTGCGCGGCGGCCATGCCCTGAGCCAGCTCCACCACCGCCGCCAGCCGGCTGTCCTCACCCATTCCTCCAGGCTAGGGACGATCGGCATGAATAGGCATATTTAGGGAGCGAACGGGGAGCGCGACCATGCCCCCAGACGGTCGGCTTCGCTGCCCGCCGTGGAGCCCCACTCCCGTCGTGTTCTTCGCGGCCCGGCAGGAGGGCCGCCGGCCTCCGGGCCGGGCATGACTGCACCCCTGTCGAAGGCATCGTCCACAGGGGTCGCCACCGGGCCCGAGAGGTGCCGTCGGAGACGCCGACGAGAGGTCCGACCACCGCCCGGCCGAGCACGGTACCCGGCATCCCGCGGGCGGCAGGTCCGCATCACGTGGATGCGCGCGTACGGCGCCGACGCCCAAGCCGGCACCGCCCGTCGGCCCGACGCCCCTCCACTTCCGTGCACCGGCGCCGTTCTATTCCCCCGGCCAGTCCGGCGTGCGCTTCTCGTTGAAGGCGGCGACGCCCTCCGCGCGGTCGCCCGAGAACGCCACCGACCTCCAGGCGGCGTCCTCCACCTCGAGGCCGGCCGGCAGATCGAGCCCCTGCCCGAGCCGCAGCGCCCGCTTGGCCGCCCGCAGCCCCACCGGCGAGTTGGCGGCGATCCCGGCGGCCAGGGCCAGCGCCTCCTCCCGGTCCCGTCCCGCCTCCACGAGTTCGTCGACGAGCCCCAGTTCCCGCGCCTCGGCGGCCTCCACCCGGCGCGCCGTGAAGATCAGCTCGGCGGCCCGCGCGGCGCCCACCCGTCTGGGCAGCAGCTGCGTACCGCCACCGCCCGGAATCACCCCGACGGACACCTCGGGCAACCCCACCACGGCCGTACCGTCGGCGACGATCACATCGCAGGACAGGGCCAGTTCGAATCCGCCGCCCAGCGCGAACCCGTGCACCGCCGCCACCGTCGGCACCGGCAGCTCCAGCACACCGGTGTACGCGCCGCGCGCCACCGGCCGCTGGCGCACCAGGTCGGCGTCGCTGAAGGAATTGCGCTCCTTCAGATCGGCCCCCACGCAGAAGGCCCGCTCGTGCGACGAGGTCAGCACCACCACCCGTACGGCCGGGTCCTTCCCCAGCGCCGCGCAGGCCCCGGCGAGGGACCGGGCCATCTCGGTCGAGACGGCGTTCATGGCCTTGGGCCGGTCGAGGACGAGCTCCGCGACACGCCCCTGCTCATGCCGCCGCACCAGCACGAACTCCCCGAACCGTTCCTCACTCATGACACCCTCCGGTTAACGCGGGTTAACATCCGTCGCCCCGATCATCGCAGTCGGCCACCGCCGGCGAAAGGGCGCGCGCCCCGTCCCCTCCTCGCCCCCCGTCCACCCGTTCGAGTGGCATCCCGCCGACTCCGGCCCGGCCCCGTACGGGGAGGCCTGGCGTGCGAGGCACCGCGACACGTGGGGGCGCGTACACAGGGGGAGGAATCACCATGCCGACGAACACGCCGACCTGATCGCCCAGGTCGCCCCGACCAACCGTTCCGCCCGTTCCGCCCGAGCCACCCGAGCCACCCGAGCCGCGGTCCGCCGGGCGGGAGGTGGCCCGGGGAGCACCGGCGCACACCGGATTCGCCCTCTTCGGCACGCGTGTCCGGGGCCGCCACCGCAGACCCCGCCCCCAAAAGCTCCTGCCGGCCGCCGGCGGGCCGGCGCTGACCGCGGGCGCCCTGAGCCTCGTATGCCTGGCGTCCGACCCGGGCCCCGCCGGCCTCGGCGCCGGCACGGCCCCCGCCCGGTCGCCCCGGCCCCCTCGACCGCCACAAGCCCCGGCGCGGACAGCACGGGCGACACGGGCGGTGCCGCGGACAGCGCCGCTCCGGCGTCCCCGGCCGCCCCCGGGGCCGGCCCCCCTCGCCCACCGCGCCGGGCGGTCAGAGCGCGCCGCTGCGCACCCCCGGCGCCCCGGGCAGCACCGCCGCACCGCCCGCCGTCACATCGCCCCCTCACCACTCCCCACCTCCCCGGGGCCCCACCGGACGCACCCGGTGCCCCGCAGCCGCCGGTCCCCACCGGTGCCCCGCCGGACGACCCCGCTCCCCCACCTGCCCCGCGGACCGCACTCCGCCGCAGCCGAAACCACCGCCACCGGACCGGCAGGCACCACCCCCGCCACCGGACCGTCCGGGCGAACCGGACGGCGACGTCCCCCTCCTCTGCGTACCGGTCATCGGCCTGTGCGTGGGCGGCGGACCCGGCCTCAAGGGCTGAACCACCAGGGGCCGTCCCCAGGCCGCCCGGGGGCCGCCGGGAAGCCGGCTCTCAAGACCTCTGGGGATCGTCCCGACGCGTGAGCAGCCACGGCTCGACCACGCCCAGGCCGCGTACCGGCCGCTGCCACATCGGCTGCAGCCCGAAGCGGTACGTCGGCGGTTCCTCGCCCTCCTTCTCCGCCTCGGCCGCCGCCTCGGCCGCCGCCGCCTCGGAGGCGGGCGCGTCACCGGTGCGGATCAGTTCCTCGGCGAAGGCGGTGTCGACGAGTACGGCGTCCCGAGGGGCTATCGAGGTGAGCCGGGAGGCGAGGTTCACCGTCGTGCCGAAGACATCGCCCATCCGGGTGGTGACGGTGCCGAACGCCATGCCGACCCGCAGCTCCGGCATCGTCTCGTCGTTCGCCATGGTCTCGATCAGCCGCAGGGCGATCTCCGCGGCCGTTCCCGCGTCGTCGGCGGCGTAGAGCACCTCGTCGCCGAGGGTCTTGATGAGCCGCCCGCCGCGCGCGGCCACCAGGTCGGCGGCGGTCGTCTCGAAGGCCTCGACGAGTTCGCCGAGCTCCTCCTCCTCCATGCGCCGGGTCAGCCGCGTGAACCCGACGAGGTCGGCGAACGCGACGGCGAGCCGACGGTCCACCATCTCCTCGTCGTCGGCGGCCTGCAGCACCCGTCCGGCCGAGGCGGCGAGCTGCCGGCGCCAGACGTAGACGAGGAACTCCTCCAGCTCGGGCAGGAGCAGCTCGATGATGGGGTACGTGACCTCGGTGCGTGTCATGCCCAGCTCGGGCGGCTCGGTCAGTCCTTCCAGGAAGGAGTCGATCTGCCACTCGGCCAGTCGCGCGGTGGTCTGTCCGGTGGACCGCGCCACCTGCACGGCCATGGCCTCGCTCAGCAGCCCCGCCTCGACCAGGCCGGCCAGCCGGCGCAGCGCCAGGACGTCGGCCTCCGTGAACGCCTTGGCCTGCCCGACGTCGGCGAACCCCATGGCCCGCCAGAACCGTGTGGCCAGCTCCACCGTGACGCTGGCGCTGCGGGCCGCCTGAAAGGGGGTGTAACGGCGCTCGGCACCCAGAATGAGCTGTTCGAGACGCAGAGCGAGCGGGTCCTCGCCGTTGTCGGCGGGACGGGAGCCGTCCCCCCGCTCGCGCGCGGCCGAGGGTGGCGGAAGCTCCGCGCGGCCCTGCGCTTCCGTTCCGGAGCCCGAGTCGTCGACGGTCACGCGTTGCTGCCCTTCCGATCTGCCACGGCCATGTCTCGACCGGCCTCAACTCTACGGCAGGTGTGCGCCAGCTCACTCCGTTCGGTTGTGCCCGCAGGTGGCACGACCGGCGCACCCGGCATCGGGGTACCCACCGTACGCACCCGCACCCGTGCCCGCGTGCGCCCCTCACCCGCCCCCGGGCCGGCAGGGCCTGTGGACCACGGGGCGCCACGGGCCGACAGGGCTCACGGGCCCGACGGGGCTTACGGGCCCGACGGGGCTTACGGGCCCGACGGGGCTTACGGCTCGACGGGGCTTACGGCTCGACGGGGCTTACGGGCCGACGGGGCGTACGTGCACGATGTCGCCCGCTCCCACCGGTTCCTGCATTCCCTCCTCCGTGGCCAGCACCAGGCGCCCGTCCCCGTCGACGGCGACCGCCTCGCCCAGCAGCACCCGGTCCCCCGGCAGCTCGGCGCGCACCACCCGCCCGAGGGTCGCGCACCCCGCCGCGTACGTCTCCTGCAGGCCGCTCGCGACCGGGTCGCCGCCCGCCTCCCGCCAGCGCCCGTACCACTCCTCCAGCGACCGCAGCACGCCCCGCAGCAGCGGGTCCCGGTCCGTGGTCACCGCGCCGGCCAGCGCCAGCGACCCGGCGGTGGGCACCGGCAGCTCGTCGGCACGCAGGCTGACGTTGATCCCGACGCCGATCACCACCCCGTCGTCCCCGGCCCGCTCCGCGAGGATTCCGGCGGCCTTGCGCTCCTCGCCGCCGACGGTGACGAGAAGGTCGTTGGGCCACTTCAGGGCCGTGTCGACGCCCGCGGTCCGGGACAGTCCGGTGGCCACCGCGACGCCGGTGAGCAGCGGCAGCCAGCCCCAGCGGGCCACCGGCACCCCGGCGGGCCGGAGCAGTACGGAGAAGAAGAGACCGGAGCGGGCCGGCGCCGTCCACTGCCGGTCCAGGCGGCCCCGCGCGGCGGTCTGCTCCTCGGCGATCAGCACGGACCCCTCGTCGGCCGTCCCCTCGTCGGCGCGGGCCACGAGGTCGGAGTTGGTGGAGCCGGTGCGCTGCACCACGTCGACCTGCCGCCACAGCCCGCCGTCGCGCACCAGGCCTCTGCGCAGGCCGGCGGCGTTCAACGGCGGGCGGTCGAGATCGGACCAGCGTCCCGACCCGCCTTTCGACCCGGGCGGGAGGTCCGGGCCGGTCGCGCCTTCGTCATCCGGTGACTTCGTCATGCGGCCACCCTAGGTACGACGTCCCGCGCGCCGCACCGCGGCGGGGACGGGTCGGGGCGGATCTCAGCCCGTTCCCGGCTCTGTGAAGGGGGAAGCAGTGTGGGAAAGACCGCACTGCCGATCCCAGGGGCCCCCACTACGCTACGGATGAGTAACCGTCCCCCCTTTTGAGCAGGCAGGGAGCCGTATCCCGATGTCCGAGCCGGAAGTGCAGCAGCCCGACATTCACACGACCGCGGGCAAGCTCGCGGATCTGAGGCGTCGCATTCACGAGGCGACGCACGCCGGTTCGGAACGGGCCGTGGAGAAGCAGCACGCCAAGGGCAAGCTGACGGCCCGTGAGCGGATCGGTCTGCTGCTCGACGAGGGGTCGTTCGTCGAGCTGGACGAGTTCGCCCGGCACCGTTCCACCAACTTCGGGCTGGAGAACAACCGTCCGTACGGCGACGGCGTCGTCACCGGGTACGGCACGGTCGACGGCCGCCCGGTCGCCGTGTTCTCGCAGGACTTCACGGTCTTCGGCGGGGCGCTGGGCGAGGTGTACGGGCAGAAGATCGTCAAGGTCATGGACTTCGCCCTGAAGACCGGCTGCCCGGTCATCGGGATCAACGACTCCGGCGGTGCCCGGATCCAGGAGGGCGTGGCCTCGCTGGGCGCCTACGGCGAGATCTTCCGCCGCAACACCCATGCCTCCGGGGTGATCCCGCAGATCAGCCTGGTCGTCGGCCCGTGCGCGGGCGGCGCGGTCTACTCCCCGGCGATCACCGACTTCACGGTCATGGTCGACAAGACCTCTCACATGTTCATCACCGGTCCGGACGTCATCAGGACGGTCACCGGCGAGGACGTCGGCTTCGAGGAGCTGGGCGGCGCCCGCACCCACAACTCCGCCTCGGGCGTGGCCCACCACATGGCCGGGGACGAGAAGGACGCCATCGAGTACGTCAAGCAGCTGCTGTCGTACCTGCCGTCCAACAACCTCTCCGAGCCCCCGGCGTACCCGGAGGAGGCGGACCTCACCGTCACCGACGAGGACCGCGAGCTGGACACGATCGTCCCGGACAGCGCGAACCAGCCGTACGACATGCACGCGGTGCTCGAGCACGTCCTGGACGACGGCGAGTTCTTCGAGACGCAGGCGCTGTTCGCGCCGAACATCGTCACCGGCTACGGGCGGGTGGAGGGCCGGCCTGTCGGCATCGTCGCCAACCAGCCGATGCGGTTCGCCGGATGCCTGGACATCACCGCCTCCGAGAAGGCGGCCCGTTTCGTGCGCACCTGCGACGCCTTCAACGTGCCGGTGCTGACCTTCGTCGACGTGCCCGGCTTCCTGCCCGGGGTCGACCAGGAGCACGACGGCATCATCCGGCGCGGCGCCAAGCTGATCTTCGCGTACGCGGAGGCGACCGTTCCGCTGATCACCGTCATCACTCGCAAGGCCTTCGGCGGCGCCTACGACGTCATGGGCTCCAAGCACCTGGGCGCCGACATCAACCTGGCGTGGCCCACCGCCCAGATCGCGGTGATGGGCGCGCAGGGCGCCGTCAACATCCTGCACCGCCGCACCATCGCCGAATCGGACGATGCCGAGGCCACCCGTGCCCGGCTGATGCAGGAGTACGAGGACGCGCTGCTCAACCCGTACGTGGCGGCCGAGCGCGGCTACATCGACGCGGTGATCATGCCGTCGGACACCCGCCGGCACATCGTCCGCGGGCTGCGTCAGCTGCGGACGAAGCGGAGCTCCCTGCCTCCGAAGAAGCACGGCAACATCCCTCTCTAGGCCCGTTGGAGCCACCATGACGATCAAGGTCGTACGGGGCAACCCGACCCCGGAGGAGCTGGCCGCCGCACTGGCGGTGGTCCGGGTGCGCGCCGCGGCGGCGTCCGCCGTGCCGTCCGGCGCGCCCGCTCCCCGCGACTCCTGGTCCGACCCGTCCCGCATCGCCGGCCGCCGCCTGCCCCAGCCGGGGCCGACGGCCTGGTCGCGCACATACTGGCCGGGCTGAGCCGCAGCCGGCCTCAGGGGCGCGAGGCTGTCCCGATGTCCGGCTCCGCCGCGCGGGCACACAGGAGGACGACAGAGGGGGGCGATTTGAGTACCCGTACTCAGGCGCCCTCCCCCGGCTCAGCCCCACGCTGGTGGCATGCTGTGGTCCGATCCCGAGAACGAGCCGCCGAAGGAACTGCGGGACACGCAGGAGATGCTGCGGCGGCTGGGCGTTCTCGTGGCACTGGCCATGGTCCTCGCGATGATCGTGATCGGCGTGCGGTGAGACGCGCTGCGAGAGGTCCGGTGAGACCTCCGGTCTCCGGTGGGACCTCCGGTGTCCGGTGGGACCTCCGGTGTCCGGTGGGACCTCCGGTGTCCGGTGGGACCTCCGTGGGGGCGCCCGGACACGCCGGTGGGCGGATGCGCCGATACGCTGATCGCATGACAGATCAGCCCCGCCGCCGGCTCGTGCTCGCCTCCCAGTCCCCCGCCCGGCTCGGACTGCTCCGCCAGGCCGGACTCACCCCCGAGGTGATCGTCAGCGGAGTCGACGAGGACGCCGTCACCGCGCCCACACCGGCCGAACTGGCCCTCGCCCTCGCCGAGGCGAAGGCCTCCGTCGTCGCGGCGAAGCCGGAGGTCCTCGGTGCCCTGGTGATCGGCTGCGACTCGGTGCTCGAGCTGGACGGCCAGGCCCTCGGCAAGCCCGCGGACGCCGAGGAGGCCACCGCCCGCTGGAAGGCGATGCGGGGCCGCGCGGGCGTCCTCCAGACCGGCCACTGCATCTACGACACCGCCACGGACGGCAGCCGGTACGCCTCCGCCACCGCGTCCACCGTCGTCCGCTTCGGAGAACCCTCGGACGAGGAGATCGCCGCCTACGTCGCCTCCGGCGAACCGCTCCATGTCGCGGGGGCGTTCACCCTGGACGGCCGCTCGGCCCCGTTCATCGAGGGCATCGACGGCGACCACGGGAACGTCATCGGCATCAGCCTGCCGCTGGTGCGGCGCCTGCTGGCCCGGCTGGACGTGGGCATCACTCAGCTGTGGGCGCCGCGGGAGAGGTGACCGGGGCGCCGCCGGCGGCGGGCTCGGCGGGTGGTCCGGTGGCGCCGGCGGGCCCGCCCGGACGGCTGTCGGGGTCGTACGTCATCAGCAGCAGCACGATGAGGGCGAACACCGCCGTCATGCAGAGGAACGCGGACGCGCCGACCAGCCCCCACGCGAAGGCGCCCAGCAGCGCGTGCACCACGGCGGCGCTGATCAGCAGGACCCGGCCCGGCCCGAAGGGGGCGCGGTCGCGCAGGGCGACCAGCAGCGCGACGAGGCCGCACAGGGCGAAGTACAGCCCGAAGACGATGCCGCCGGCCTTCGAGGACACCGACATCATGTGCGGGTCGAGGCCGGCCAGTGACATGTCCTGCCGGTCGACGACGATCCCGAGGAACCAGTTCAGGGCACCGATGCCGAACCCTTCGGCGAAGAGCACGAGTGCCACGGTCCACGCCACCGGTCTGCGGACCACCGGCCCCCACCCACTTTCGAGCACGACTGCGGTTACCCCGAGTATGTTCGAGACGGCGCGAACGTTACTGGCAAGTAAAGTCAGGGACAAGGGTCCCGCGAACGGCAAAGAATCATTGGGCCATTCGTAGGGACTCGACAAAAAAACGCAGTGGGCCGCAGCACGCTCTCACAGAGACCTTGACCACATGGGAAGGCTAGGGTTTCCCGGAGGAGTCTTGCGTACCAAGGCGCGACATGGGATTTCGCGGGTCGAGCGAGCCTCGAATCACGCTCCGTGTGGGCAAGCTCACCAGTGGGGACGGGTCGTAGTGCCGTGTCGGCAGTCCCTAAACTCGGCTTGTTTCAAGGAGGGAGCCTCAATCGTGCGCAAGGTGCTCATCGCCAACCGTGGCGAAATCGCTGTCCGCGTGGCCCGAGCCTGTCGGGATGCCGGTATCTCGAGCGTGGCCGTCTACGCGGACCCGGACCGGGACGCTCTGCATGTCCGCGCCGCGGACGAGGCGTTCGCCCTGGGCGGTGACACTCCCGCGACCAGCTACCTCGACATCGGCAAAGTCCTGAAGGCCGCCCGCGAGTCGGGTGCCGACGCCATCCACCCCGGCTACGGCTTCCTCTCCGAGAACGCCGAGTTCGCCCAGGCGGTCCTCGACGCCGGGCTCGTCTGGATCGGCCCGCCGCCGCAGGCCATCCGCGACCTCGGCGACAAGGTCGCCGCCCGCCACATCGCCCAGCGCGCCGGCGCCCCCCTGGTGGCCGGTACGCCCGACCCGGTGTCCGGCTCCGACGAGGTCGTCGCCTTCGCCGAGGAGCACGGCCTGCCGATCGCGATCAAGGCCGCGTTCGGCGGTGGCGGCCGCGGCCTGAAGGTCGCCCGCACCCTCGAAGAGGTCCCGGAGCTGTACGACTCCGCGGTCCGCGAGGCGGTGGCCGCCTTCGGCCGCGGCGAATGCTTCGTCGAGCGCTACCTGGACAAGCCGCGGCACGTGGAGACCCAGTGCCTGGCCGACCGGCACGGCAACGTGGTCGTCGTCTCCACCCGTGACTGCTCGCTGCAGCGCCGCCACCAGAAGCTGGTCGAGGAGGCCCCGGCGCCGTTCCTGTCCGACGAGCAGGTCGCGGAGCTGTACTCGTCCTCGAAGGCCATCCTGAAGGAGGCCGGCTACGTCGGCGCCGGCACGGTGGAGTTCCTGGTCGGCCTCGACGGCACGATCTCCTTCCTGGAGGTCAACACCCGTCTCCAGGTGGAGCACCCGGTCACCGAGGAGGTCTCCGGCATCGACCTGGTGCGCGAGATGTTCCGCATCGCCGACGGCGAGGTCCTCGGCTACGACGACCCGCCGCTGCGCGGTCACTCCTTCGAGTTCCGGATCAACGGCGAGGACCCGGGCCGCGGCTTCCTTCCCGCCCCCGGCACCGTCACCGCGTTCGCCCCGCCGTCCGGTCCGGGCGTGCGCCTGGACGCGGGCGTCGAGTCCGGTTCGGTCATCGGCCCGGCCTGGGACTCCCTGCTGGCCAAGCTGATCGTCACCGGCCGCACCCGCGAGGAAGCGCTCCAGCGGGCCGCCCGCGCCCTGGACGAGTTCCAGGTCGAGGGCATGGCCACCGCCGTCCCGTTCCACCGCGCCGTGGTCAGGGATCCCGCGTTCGCCCCCGAACTCACCGGCTCCGGAGACCCGTTCACGGTCCACACCCGCTGGATCGAGACCGAGTTCGTCAACGAGATCAAGCCCTTCACCGCCGGCACGGACGCCGAGGCGGACGAGGAGGCCGACCGGGAGACCGTCGTCGTCGAGGTCGGCGGCAAGCGCCTCGAGGTCTCCCTGCCCGCCTCGCTCGGCATGTCGCTGGCCCGCACGGGCCTCGCGGCCGGGGCCAAGCCCAAGCGCCGGGCGGCGAAGAAGTCCGGCCCCATGGCCTCGGGCGACACCCTCGCCTCCCCGATGCAGGGCACCATCGTGAAGATCGCGGTGGAGGAGGGCCAGGAGGTCAAGGAGGGCGACCTCGTCGTCGTCCTGGAGGCCATGAAGATGGAGCAGCCCCTCAACGCCCACCGCTCCGGCACCGTCAAGGGCCTGAGCGCGGAGGTCGGCGCGTCCGTCACGTCCGGCGCGGTCATCTGCGAGATCAAGGACTGACGGCCCGGCCGTACGACATTCGGGGGCGAGCGGCGGACCGGCCTCGGTCCACCGCTCGCCCCCGTCCTCGGCCGATACGCCGGTGCCCGCCCCCGGTGCCCGCCCGGCCCCACGAAGGGGGCGAGCGGTCCCGGCCTGCTTTCGGCAGGACAGGCCCGCTCGGGCTCGCCCCGACCGCCGTACCGCTCGTCGGCCTCACCGTCGGCGGTACTGCGGTGGACCTCGCGTCAGGCGTCGGCCGCAACGGCCCGTGTCGGGCGACCGGGGCACCCCTGTCATGCTCGGTGCGGACAGCAGTCCCCAGGTCAGGACCGGCCGGGACGACGGCCCGTGCCGGAGGGACGGGCCGAGCAGCGGATCCGCGCCGGACGGACCGGCTCACCGCCTGCGCAGGTCCGCGACCCGTGCCCGCTCCGTGCTCTGGGCCTGTTCGGCCGCCCCCAGACCCGCCGCCGACCGCAGCCCCGGCCCCTGCCGACGGGGCCCCGGCAGCGGCATGTCCCGGCGCTGCTGCTGCCGTGCCGGGGCCCCGTCACCCCCCGGGCCCGCGATGCCTCCCGCCGCTCCGGCCACGGCGATCTGGACGCCCTGGTCGGCGAGTGCCTGCAACTCGGTGCCTGCGCGGTCGTCGTGCGCGGGCGGCTCGTCCGTCACCAGGCGGGTGATGAGGTCCGTGGGCACGGTCTGGAACATGGTGTCCATGCCGAGCTTGCCGTGGTCGGCGAGGACCACCACCTCCGCGGCGGCCTGCACCAGCGCCCGGTCGACGGAGGCCGACAGCATGTTGGACGTGGACAGCCCGCGCTCTGCGGTCAGCCCGCTCCCGGAGAGGAACGCCCTGGACACCCGCAGTCCCTGGAGGGACTGTTCGGCACCGCTGCCGACGAGGGCGTAGTTCGAACCGCGCAGCGTACCGCCGGTCATCACGACCTCGACCCGGTTGGCGTGCGCCAGCGCCTGGGCCACGAGCAGGGAGTTGGTGACGACGGTCAGCCCGGACACCCGGGCCAGCCGGCGCGCCAGCTCCTGCGTGGTGGTACCCGCACCGACCACGACGGCCTCGCCCTCCTCCACGAAACTCGCGGCGAGGTCGGCGATGGCGGTCTTCTCGGCGGTCGCGAGATGGGACTTCTGCGGGAAGCCGGACTCCCGCGTGAAACCACCCGGCAGTACCGCACCGCCGTGCCGGCGGTCGAGGAGTCCTTCTGCCTCCAGCGCGCGCACGTCCCGCCGTACGGTCACTTCGGAGGTCTGGACGACGCGGGCGAGTTCACGGAGCGACACGGCCCCGTTCGCTCGCACCATTTCGAGGATCAATTGGCGACGTTCTGCAGCGAACACGAAACTGACAGTAACTCCAGCGACCGTCTGTTTTCAGCACTTTGCGCTGAATAGCAGAAGTTGTTCGCGCACCCGACCGTCAAGTGGTATAAGCGCCAAGTGACGGCCTGGTTGCATCGCTCGTGCCGCACGCGTATCCCACAACTCCCCGTTACCAAAGGAGAGTTGACGGAGGCCCGTGGGACGTCGGCGGGATCCGCGGGGCGTCGACCGGCAGCCGGGTTCGATCCGTCAGGCTTCCCCGGGCACCTTCCGCGTGTGCAACTGCCGTGCCACCTCGGCGATCGATCCCGACAGCGAGGGATACACGGTGAAGGCGTTCGCGATCTGCTCGACCGTCAGGTTGTTGTCGACCGCGAGCGAGATGGGGTGGATCAGCTCCGAGGCGCGCGGCGCGACCACGACGCCGCCCACCACGATCTCGGTGCCCGGCCGGCAGAGGATCTTGACGAATCCGTCGCGGATGCCCTGCATCTTCGCGCGGGGGTTGCGCAGCAGCGGCAGCTTCACGACCCGCGCGTCGATCTTGCCCGCGTCGACGTCGGCCTGGGTGTAGCCGACCGTGGCGATCTCGGGGTCGGTGAACACGTTCGACGAGACGGTCTTCAGGTTCAGCGGAGCGACCGCGTCGCCCAGGAAGTGGTACATGGCGATGCGTCCCTGCATCGCCGCCACCGACGCCAGCGCGAAGACCCCGGTGACGTCACCGGCCGCGTACACGCCCGGGGCGCTGGTGCGGGAGACCCGGTCGGTCCAGATGTGCCCCGACTCGCGCAGCCTGACCCCGGCCTCCTCGAGCCCCATGCCCGCGGAGTTCGGGACGGCGCCGACGGCCATCAGGCAGTGCGACCCGGTGATGACCCGCCCGTCCGCGAGGGTCACCTCCACCCGGTCCCCGACCCGCTTGGCGGACTGCGCGCGCGAGCGCGCCATGACGTTCATGCCGCGTCGGCGGAAGACGTCCTCCAGTACCACGGCGGCGTCCGGGTCCTCGCCCGGCAGCACCCGGTCGCGCGACGACACGAGCGTCACCTTCGAGCCCAGCGCCTGGTACGCGCCGGCGAACTCGGCGCCGGTCACACCGGATCCGACCACGATGAGCTCCTCGGGGAGCTCGTTCAGGTCGTACACCTGGGTCCAGTTCAGGATGCGCTCGCCGTCCGGCAGCGCGTCGGCCAGCTCACGCGGCTTGCCGCCGGTGGCGATGAGCACCGCGTCGGCGGCCAGCGTCTCCTCGGTCCCGTCGGCGGCCCGGACGACGACCTTGCGCGAGCCGTCCAGGGCCTGCATGCCCTCGAGCCGCCCGCGGCCGCGCAGCACCCGCGCGCCGGCCCGCGTCACGGACGCCGTGATGTCGTGCGACTGGGCCAGGGCCAGCCGCTTCACCCGGCGGTTCACCTTCCCCAAGTCCACGCCCACGACCCGGGCGGCCTGGTCCACGTGCGGGGTGTCGTCGGCGACGATGATGCCCAGCTCCTCGTAGGAGGAGTCGAAGGTGGTCATCACCTCGGCCGTGGCGATCAGGGTCTTCGACGGCACGCAGTCGGTGAGGACCGACGCGCCGCCCAGGCCGTCGCTGTCGACGACGGTCACCTCCGCGCCGAGCTGCGCGGCGACCAGCGCCGCTTCGTATCCGCCGGGTCCGCCACCGATGATCACGATCCGAGTCACGTACTCCATTCTCCCGCACCCCGCACCGTGCGACCGCCCCGGGGGTCCGGCCGTGGCCCCGCTGTTACCGGACCTGTTGCCGGAGTGGCCCGCGGTGCGGCTGCCGTACGCTCTCCACCATGTCGCTCTACGCCGCTTACGCCGGCAACCTCGACGCGCGGCTGATGTCCCGCCGCGCCCCGCACTCGCCGCTGCGCGCCACCGGCTGGCTGAACGGGTGGCGGCTGACCTTCGGGGGCGGGAACCGGGGTCTGCCCTGGTCGGGCGGCCCCGACGGCGGCCTCCCCGCCGAGGACGGGACCGGGGCCGGGACCGGGGCCGGGACCGGCCTTGCGCAGGGGAGCGGAGGCGGAAGCGGGAACGGGAACGGCGCACTCGCGACCATCGTCGAGGACCACTTCGCACAGGTCTTCGTCGCGCTGTACGACATCGCCCCCATGGACGAGGAGTCCCTCGACCGCTGGGAGGGCACGGGCCTGAACATATACCGGCGCACCCGCGTCCGCGTGCACACCCTGGAGGGCGAGGAATCCGCCTGGACGTACGTCCTGGACGCCTACGAGGGCGGCCTGCCCTCGGCCCGCTACCTGGGCGAGGTCGCCGACGCGGCGGAATCCGCGGGCGCGCCCCACGACTACGTGATGGAACTGCGCAAGCGCCCCTGCTGACTCCGGCCGCGCGCCCGCTCGTACGAACCCGCTCGTACGAAGCTGCGCGCCGGAGCCGGTCGCGTTCTCGTCGGAAACGACAAGACAACGATCGCGAGCCCGTGAGCTTCGACATCTACGCGCGTAGGCGAACACCGGCTACTCTCATCCGCGTGAACGCTTCTCTTCTTCCGGACGACATCCAGGGCGACCCCCACACCGCAGCCGGCGCGGCAGCCGCGCGCCTGCGCGAGCTCACGGGCGCCGAGACCCACGACGTCGCCCTCGTGATGGGCTCCGGCTGGGCACCGGCCGTGGACGCCCTCGGCGCCCCCGACGCCGAGTTCCCGGTCACCGAGCTGCCCGGTTTCCCGCCGCCCGCGGTGGAGGGCCACGGAGGCACGGTCCGGTCCTACCGCCTCGGCACCAAGCGCGCCCTGGTCTTCCTGGGCCGCACCCACTACTACGAGGGCCGCGGCGTGGCCTCCGTCGCGCACGGCGTCCGCACCGCCGTCGCCGCCGGCGCCAAGACGGTCGTCCTGACCAACGGCTGCGGCGGTCTGCGCGAGGGCATGCGCCCCGGCCAGCCGGTCCTGATCAGCGACCACATCAACCTCACGGCCACGTCCCCCATCGTCGGCGCCAACTTCGTCGACCTCACCGACCTGTACTCGCCGCGTCTGCGGGCGCTGTGCAAGGAGGTCGACGCGAGCCTGGAGGAGGGCGTCTACGCCCAGTTCCCCGGCCCGCACTACGAGACCCCGGCGGAGATCCGCATGGCACGGGTGATCGGGGCGGACCTGGTGGGCATGTCGACGGTGCTCGAGGCCATCGCGGCGCGGGAGGCGGGCGCGGAGGTGCTCGGCATCTCCCTGGTCACCAACCTCGCCGCCGGCATGACCGGTGAACCCCTCAACCACGAGGAGGTCCTCCAGGCGGGCCGCGACTCGGCCACCCGGATGGGCACCCTCCTGACCCAGGTCCTGGGCCGCCTGTAGGGGGAACCCCTCCACGGGACCTGCAGGCCCCTTCCCGGGAACCCTCCGCAGGAGACCGGCACGGGCCCTCTTCACGGGCTCCGCGCCGGTCCCCTTCCCGGTCCCCCTCCCCGGGCCCTCTTCGCGGGCCCCCTTCACGGGGCGGGACGACGACGCAACGACCCCTTCGAGAGGCTGACCGACACGTGCACGACGACCTGACCACTCGCGCCCGCACCTGGCTCGCCGAGGACCCCGATCCCGAGACCCGTGCGGAACTCGCGGCACTCCTCGACGCCGACGACGTCACCGAACTCACCGCCCGTTTCAGCGGCACCCTCCAGTTCGGCACCGCGGGCCTCCGCGGCGAACTGGGTGCCGGCCCCCAGCGGATGAACCGCGCCGTCGTCATCCGCGCCGCCGCCGGCCTCGCCGCGTACCTGAAGCGGCACGGGCACACCGACGGCCTCGTCGTGATCGGCTACGACGCCCGCCACAAGTCGGCGGACTTCGCCCGCGACACCGCCGCCGTCATGACGGGCGCCGGCCTCCGGGCCGCCGTCCTGCCCCGGCCCCTGCCCACGCCGGTGCTCGCCTTCGCCATACGGCACCTCGGCGCGGCCGCCGGGGTCGAGGTCACCGCCAGCCACAACCCGCCCCGCGACAACGGCTACAAGGTGTACCTCGGCGACGGCTCCCAGATCGTCCCCCCGGCGGACGCGGAGATCGCCGCCGAGATCGCGGCCGTCGGGTCCCTGGACGGCGTACCCCGTCCCGACGCCGGCTGGGAGACCCTGGACGACTCCGTCCTGGACGCCTACCTCGCCCGCACGGACGCGGTCCTGGCCAAGGACTCCCCCCGGACCGCCCGCACGGTCTACACGGCGCTGCACGGCGTCGGCAAGGACGTCCTGCTCGCCGCCTTCGCGCGGGCCGGTTTCCCCGAGCCGGTCCTGGTCGCCGAGCAGGCCGAGCCCGACCCGGACTTCCCCACCGTCGCGTTCCCCAACCCGGAGGAGCCCGGCGCGATGGACCTGGCCTTCGCGACGGCCCGCGGGGCGGAGCCGGACCTGGTCATCGCCAACGACCCGGACGCCGACCGTTGCGCCGCGGCCGTCAAGGACACCGCCGCAGACGGGGGCTGGCGCATGCTGCGCGGCGACGAGGTGGGGGCGCTGCTCGCCGCCCACCTGGTCCGCCGCGGGGTGAGCGGCACGTTCGCCGAGTCGATCGTCTCGTCGGCGCTCCTCGCCCGCATCGCGGAGCAGGCGGGTCTGCCGCACGAGGAGACGCTGACCGGCTTCAAGTGGATCGCCAGGGTCGAGGGCCTGCGCTACGGCTACGAGGAGGCGCTGGGCTACTGCGTCGACCCGGACGGCGTACGCGACAAGGACGGCATCACGGCCGCCCTGCTCCTCGCCGAGCTGGCCTCCGAGCTGAAGGAGGAGGGCCGTACGCTCCCGGACCTCCTCGACGACCTCGCCGTGACCCACGGCCTGCACGCCACCGACCAGCTCTCCGCCCGCGTCGAGGACCTGTCCCTCATCGCGGACGCGATGCGCCGGCTGCGCGAGAACCCCCCGGCCGAACTGGCCGGCCTGCCGGTCACCGAGGCCGAGGACCTGACCCGGGGCACGGACACCCTGCCGCCCACCGACGGCCTGCGCTACGCCCTCCGGGGCGCCCGCGTCATCGTCCGCCCGAGCGGTACGGAGCCCAAGCTGAAGTGCTACCTGGAGGTCGTCGTCCCGGTCACCGCGCGGGGCGACCTTCCCGCGGCCCGCACCGAGGCGGCGGCCCTGCTGACCGCGATCAAGCGGGACCTGAAGGCGGCGGCCGGCATCTGAGCGACCGGCCTCGGGAACACACGCGGGAAAGGGACAGGAGGGGCTGCCGGTCCGGCAGCCCCTCCTGTCGTACCGTCCCTCAGCCGAGCCCCAGCAGGACCGCCAGCAGCACGGCGCCGGCCAGCGACGGGGCGATGATCCCGTAGGCCCACCGCACGCTCGCCTCACCCTGGGCGTGCGCCTCGCCCGTGTTCCTCTCGTGCAGCTCGCGCAGCTCGTCCATCGAGCCGTCGGTCCCCGTCCGCTCGCCCCCGCCCGGCCGGTCCGAGGCGGAGCCCACGTACCGGGGCCCGGCGTTCGCGCCTCCGCCGAGGGAGGCCTCGGGGCCCAGCACCGCGCTGTCCGAGGCCTGCGGGTACCGCCGCGCCGCCTTCTTGCGGGCCCGCAGCGACACGGGCAGGGCCCACAGCTGGTACTTGGTGCCGTCGTCGGAGAAGACCTCGTTGGTGTAGCCGGAGCGCAGCGAGGAGACCCGCCCCCAGGGCAGCACGATCGTGCGGAACGGGTTGCGGACGCGCAGCCGGTCCTCGTTGGCGTACACCGCGGGGACCAGGGTGTAGGCGGCCACCAGGGGCACGAGGAACAGCAGCGCGGCGAGCGCGAGCCACGGGGCGTCGCCCTCGCCGACGATCACGGCGTCGAGGGCGAGCCAGCAGGCGAGGCCGAGGATCAGCGCACCGCCGACGAACCCCGAGGTCGACCGGTACACCCGGTCGGCGTACTCGGGCTCCGGGCCCGCCGAGCCGTCCGCGCTTCCCGAGCCCGCCGCAGCCGGAGTCGGAGCCGGAGAGTCCGCGGGCGCGGGCTCCGAAGCCGCCGGGGACTCCGGTTCCGCCGAGGGCTCGGCGGACTCGGCGGAGTCCTTCGTCCCGTCGGCAGGCTCGGTGGACTGGGCAGGCTCGGCGGGCTCCCGGTCGGACGGCTGAGGCTCGGGGGTCGTCATGCCCCCGATTCTGCCCGACGCCCGCACCCGCACCGGCAGGCGGTGGGCGGGGGCGGGCGGAAGCCGGGCGGGGCCCCGCTCCTGTCGCCGAACGGGCCGGAGGGCTGTACAGCCGCTACGCGCGTAGATATGCTCGGCTGGTGACCATGTCCTCCACTGCACCCTCCTCCCCCAAGCCCTCGCCGGCGTCCGAGCGGGGCGGTGCCCCCGCCGCGCTGAGCGACGTCACCGCGTCCGACAGCACGCTGCGCCGCTTCCTGCACGGGCTGCCCGGCGTCGACGCGGTCGGCCTGGAGGCGCGTGCCGCCTCGCTCGGCACCCGCTCGATCAAGACGACCGCGAAGGCGTACGCCATCGACCTCGCCATCTCGATGGTCGACCTGACGACGCTGGAAGGCGCGGACACCCCGGGCAAGGTCCGGGCGCTCGGCGCGAAGGCGGTCCGCCCCGACCCCTCCGACCGTACGGCCCCCGCCACGGCCGCGGTCTGCGTCTACCCCGACATGGTGGCCACGGCCAAGGAGGCCGTCGCCGGCTCCACGGTCAAGGTCGCCTCCGTCGCCACCGCCTTCCCGGCCGGCCGTGCCCCGCTCGCCGTCAAGCTGGCCGACGTCCGGGAGGCCGTCGCCGCCGGTGCCGACGAGATCGACATGGTCATCGACCGCGGCGCGTTCCTCGCGGGGAACTACCGGAAGGTGTTCGACGAGATCACCGCCGTGAAGGAGGCCTGCGGGGCGAGCGCCCGGCTGAAGGTCATCTTCGAGACGGGTGAGCTGTCGACGTACGACAACATCCGCCGGGCGAGCTGGCTCGGCATGCTGGCCGGCGCGGACTTCATCAAGACCTCGACCGGCAAGGTGGCGGTGAACGCCACGCCCGCGAACACGCTCCTGATGCTGGAGGCGGTCCGTGACTTCCGTGCGCAGACCGGGGTCCAGGTCGGCGTGAAGCCGGCCGGCGGCATCCGCACCACGAAGGACGCGATCAAGTTCCTCGTCCTGGTCAACGAGACCGTCGGCGAGGACTGGCTGGACAACCACTGGTTCCGCTTCGGTGCCTCCTCGCTTCTGAACGACCTGCTGATGCAGCGTCAGAAGCTGGCCACCGGCCGCTACTCCGGCCCCGACTACGTGACGGTGGACTGATCACCATGACCAAGAAGACCAAGAAGACCAGGACCACGGCCGTGCAGGCCGCCGAGGCCGGCGGGACCAGCCCGGCCACCACCGGCCGGGCGGCCACCGCCCAGGCCGCCCCCGCCCGCTCGTCCGCGTTCGAGTACGCTCCGGCGCCGGAGTCCCGCGCGGTCGTCGACATCGCCCCGTCCTACGGCCTGTTCATCGACGGCGAGTTCACCGGGGCCGCCGACGGGCGGGTCTTCAAGACCGTCAGCCCCGCCACCGAGGAGGTCCTCTCCGAGGTCGCGCAGGCCGGCGAGGCGGATGTGGACCGCGCGGTGAAGGCGGCCGGGAAGGCCTTCGCGGCCTGGTCGGCGCTGCCCGGCGCCGAGCGGGCGAAGTACCTGTTCCGCATCGCCCGGATCATCCAGGAGCGCAGCCGCGAGCTGGCCGTCCTGGAGACGCTGGACAACGGCAAGCCGATCAGGGAGACCCGGGACGCCGACCTGCCCCTGGTCGCCGCGCACTTCTTCTACTACGCGGGCTGGGCCGACAAGCTCGAGCACGCCGGCTACGGGGCCGACCCGCGCCCCCTGGGCGTGGCCGGCCAGGTCATCCCGTGGAACTTCCCGCTGCTGATGCTCGCGTGGAAGATCGCCCCGGCGCTCGCGACCGGCAACACGGTCGTCCTGAAGCCGGCCGAGACCACCCCCCTCTCCGCCCTGTTCTTCGCGGACGTCTGCCGTCAGGCGGGCCTGCCCCGGGGTGTCGTCAACATCCTTCCCGGATACGGCGACGCGGGCGCCGCGCTGGTCGCCCACCCCGACGTGAACAAGGTCGCCTTCACCGGCTCCACGGCGGTCGGCAAGCAGATCGCGCGGACCGTCGCCGGCAGCCGCAAGAAGCTCACGCTCGAACTCGGCGGCAAGGGCGCCAACATCGTCTTCGACGACGCCCCGATCGACCAGGCCGTCGAGGGCATCGTGAACGGCATCTTCTTCAACCAGGGCCAGGTCTGCTGCGCGGGCTCCCGCCTGCTGGTCCAGGAGTCGATCCAGGACGAGCTGCTGGACTCCCTCAAGCGCAGGCTCTCCACGCTGCGGCTGGGCGACCCGCTGGACAAGAACACCGACATCGGCGCGATCAACTCCGAGGAACAGCTCGCGCGGATCACCTCGCTCGTCGAGCAGGGCGAGGCCGAGGGCGCCGAGCGCTGGTCCCCCGCCTGCGAACTCCCGGAGAACGGTTACTGGTTCGCGCCGACGCTGTTCACCGGCGTCACCCAGGCACACACGGTCGCGCGGGACGAGATCTTCGGCCCGGTGCTGTCGGTGCTCAGCTTCCGGACCCCGGACGAGGCCGTCGCCAAGGCCAACAACACGCCGTACGGCCTGTCCGCGGGCATCTGGACGGAGAAGGGCTCCCGCATCCTGGCCGTCGCGAACAGGCTCCGCGCGGGTGTCGTCTGGTCCAACACGTTCAACAAGTTCGATCCCACCTCGCCGTTCGGCGGCTACAAGGAGTCGGGATTCGGCCGCGAGGGCGGCCGCCACGGCCTGGAGGCGTACCTCGATGTCCGATAAGACCGACAAGAACGTGAAGGCAGGCAGGGCCGAGACGGTCGGGCAGCCGCGGCTGAGCGTCTTCAAGACCTACAAGCTGTACGTCGGCGGGAAGTTCCCGCGTTCGGAGAGCGGCCGGGTGTACGAGGTGACGGACTCACAGGGCACGTGGCTCGCCAACGCCCCGCTGTCGTCCCGCAAGGACGCCCGTGACGCGGTGGTCGCCGCCCGCAAGGCGTTCGGCGGCTGGTCGGGGGCGACGGCGTACAACCGCGGTCAGGTCCTCTACCGCGTCGCGGAGATGCTGGAGGGCCGCAGGGAGCAGTTCGTGTGGGAGGTCGCCGACGCGGAGGGCCTGTCGAAGGACCGGGCGGAGGCCCAGGTGGACGCGGCGGTGGACCGCTGGGTCTGGTACGCGGGCTGGACGGACAAGATCGCCCAGGTCTTCGGCGGCGGAAACCCGGTCGCGGGCCCGTTCTTCAACCTGTCCTCCCCCGAGCCGACCGGCGTGGTCACGGTCCTGGCGCCCCAGGAGTCGTCCTTCCTGGGCCTGGTCTCGGTTCTCGCCCCGGTGATCGCGACCGGCAACACCGCGGTCGTCATCGCCTCGGAGAAGGCCCCGCTCCCGGCGCTCTCGCTCGGCGAGGTCCTGGCCACCTCCGACGTGCCCGGCGGCGTGGTCAACATCCTGTCCGGCCGTACGGCGGAGATCGCCGCGCCACTGGCCGCGCACCAGGACGTCAACGCGATCGACCTCGCGGGCGCCGACGAGGCGCTCGCGAAGGAACTGGAGATCGCCGCGGCCGACAACCTCAAGCGCGTCCTGCGTCCACAGCCTGTGGACGACTGGTCGGCGACGCCCGGAACCGACCGCATGACGGCGTTCCTGGAGACCAAGACGGTCTGGCACCCGACGGGCTCCCTGGGCGCCTCGGGCTCCGCCTACTGACCGAGGAGCCACCGCGGGCCGGAGAGCCGCGTCCCTTCCGGGAGGGGGCGCGGCTCTCCGCACGCCCGGCGGACGGGCCGGGGATCAGGCGCCCAGCAGACCCGTCGCCCGCCCGGCGGCCGGAAGGGCGTCGACCGACTCCGCCTGGGCCACCGGGCCGGTCAGGTCCCGGGAGGACACCGGCCTGAAGTCGGCGACCTGGGTGCCGACGCCGTTGTCGAGCGGGTCGACGCCCGTACCGGCCAGCGGGTTGGGCTTCAGGCCGGAGACCGGACCCGCGACATGGCCGACCGTGCCGGCCAGGGGCTGCGCACCGGCCTGCGGGTCGACGGCGCCGAGCGACGCGGGACGCGTGGTGCGCGGGCCCTGGGCCGCCTCCGAGTCCGCCGCTGCCGCCGTCGCCGCGCCCGCTCCCAGGGCGACTCCCGCGGCCGCCAGGGCGGTCAGGGCGCGCCGGGCGGCCGGCTTCTTGGGTGCTGCGTGTCGGGCCATCACTGCTGCCACCTCTTGCCTCCACCGGCCACTCCCGCTGAGTGACCGGACCGACGCGCAGCGTAGTGGACGTGTGGTGCGCGCCTCAAAGCGGACCCGCACGGTCGTGCAACGCCCGCTCGATGCGCCAGACTGGTGTCCCGTGAGTTCCCAGTCGCCCTTCTCCGCGCGTGTCGTGCTGCTCTGCGGCCCCTCCGGCTCCGGCAAGTCCCTCCTCTCGGCCCGCTCCGGCCTGCCGGTGCTGCGCCTCGACGACTTCTACAGGGAGGGCGACGACCCGTCGCTGCCCCTCGTGACGGGCAGTTCCGACATCGACTGGGACCACCCCGGCTCCTGGGACGCGGACGCCGCCGTCGCCGCGATCGACCGGCTGTGCCGTACGGGCCGTACGGATGTGCCCGTCTACGACATCGGCCTGAGCGCCCGTACGGGTGCGTCGCACGTGGACTTCGGCGCGGCCCCGCTGTTCATCGCGGAGGGCATCTTCGCCGCGGAGATCGTCACGCGCTGCGGCGAACTGGGCCTCCTGGCCGACGCGTTGTGCCTGAGCCGGGGTCCGGTGAAGACCTTCCGCCGTCGGTTCCTGCGGGACCTCAGGGAGGGCCGCAAGTCCGTGCCGTTCCTGCTGCGCCGCGGCTGGCGGCTGATGCGGCTGGAGCGGTCGATCGTCGGCCGCCAGACCGCGCTCGGCGCCCACGCCTGCGACCGCGACGAGGCACTGGCCCGCCTCGCGGCCGCGCGGGGCGGCAGCGGACGGGCCGGGGCCGGTACGAGTGCGGCGCGCACGCCCGCACAGTCCGCTTGGACGTCATCTCATTTGGATCGCTAGCTGTCCGGTCGTGGTTCCGATCGTGCAGCGGCTGGTGCCGGATGAGTTGCGGGAACTGTTCCAGCGGGTGGTGCCCGAGGCGCCTTCGCGACCACAGGGCGGTGATCGGCGTCGGCATGGCGATCGGGAGGTGCTGGCCGCGATCGTGTTCGTAGCGACTTCCGGATGCACGTGGCAGCAGCTTCCCGCCGCGTCGTTCGGACCTTCCGGTGCGCCGGCTCACCGCCGGTTCGCCGAGTGGTCGAAAGCCAGGGTGTGGGCCAAGCTCCACCGCCTGGTCCTCGACGAACTCGGCTCCCGCGGCGACCTGGACTGGTCGAGGTGCGCGATCGACTCGGTGAACATGCGGGCCCGGAGAAGGGGGACCTGACAGGCCCGAATCCTGTGGACCGGGACAAGCACGGGTCGAGGATCCTTCTGATCACCGAGCGGACCGGTCTGCCCGTCTCCGTCGGGATATCCGGCGCCAACGTTCACGACAGCCAGGCCCTGATCCCGCTGGTGAAGGGCATGCCTTCGATTCGATCCCGCCGAGGACCTCCCCGCCGCAAGCCCGGCAAGCTCCACGCCGACAAGGGCTACGACTACCGCCACCTGCGGCAATGGCTCTCCGGCCGAGGCATCCGACACCGTATCGCCCGCAAAGGCATCGAGACCTCACAGCGCCTCGGCCGACATCGCTGGACCATCGAACGCACCATGGCCTGGCTCGCGGGATGCCGCCGACTCCACCGCCGCTACGAACGCATGGCCGAACACTTCCTCGCCTTCACCAGCATCGCCCGCGCTCTCATCTGCTACCGCAGATTCGCCACATGAGATGGCCGCTTACCGGGCACGGCAGGTCCTGAGGTAGCTGAGGAACGATGCCTGCAGCCCAGTCACGTGCGTTTCGTGCATGAGTGCGCTGGTGACGGATCCGCTGCGTGAGGTGAGGCGGTGAAGGAACGTGGCCGCGTTCTTCGCGAGATTCTGGTAGACCGCCACGTCTCCGAGGATCTCTCGGTCGTTGAAGGTCACGTGAAGCTTGGTGGCAGGCAGGGTGTCACCCATTGCTTGAAGACGAGCGAAGACCTGACTGTCCGCATTGACAATGCCGGGGCTGCCCGCGCCGATGCTCTCGAAGAAGGTGCTATTGGTGAGCCAGGCGTAGAGACTGAAGAGTCCGCCGTAGGAATAGCCGAAGAGGCCGTGACCGCTCGGGGCTGTGCCGTAGTCGCGTTCGATCCGCGGGTGCAGGTCGTCGGTGAGGAAGTTCAGGAACATATCCCCGCGACTGTCGCTCAATTCAGCGAGGTAGGCGTCGGCTTGCTCGCGAGTCATCGTGCCCGCTTCGACCCCCATCTCCACCGCATCGATGTACTCCTTCGCGATGGGTTCGCCGGGGGGCACGAGGTCGCGGTTGCGCAACCGCTCCCAGTGCTCTGCTTCCTCGCCTGCGTAACCCACGCTGACTTGGACGTAGGGCTGAATCGACTGCATGGGGTCCAGTTGCGTGACGATGAGTGGGGCGGTCATGCCCACGGCCCAGTTGCCGTCGAGCACGTACACGACAGGCGCTTGCGCCGCGGCAGGGTCGTAGCGCGGTGGCGTGGTGACCCAGACGCCGTAGTCGTGCCCACCGCTGGAGCGCATCTCGAAGTAGTCGGTGTGGGCGAGGCAGCCCTGCCACATGGTGCTCATCTGAGGTCCTTTACGATTTGGCCAGCCTGGATTACGAGGACGGCGTTGGTGGGGTCGGAGAACAGTTCTGGGTCTTCGAGCGGGTTGCCGTTCCAAAGAACGAGGTCTGCCTGCGCGCCGGGAGTGATGACACCCACCTGGCCGGACAGGCCGAGGATCTCGGCGTTGGTCTGGGTCGCCGCCACGAGCGCTTCCATCGGCGTCTCGGGGGCTGCGCGCAGGCTGAGTTCTCTGCCGCGACGGTCCTGGGCCGGACCGATGAGATCGGAACCCAGCCCGATCCGTACTCCTGCGTGCTTGGCGACAGCGAGCGCCTTCGTCATCTGCTCGCGTGCGCCCTTGGCTCGGTCGCGGGTCGACTCGGCGAGACCGGCTCCGGCGGTGTCGTGCAGCAGTTGCTCGACGACAGCGAACGTGGGCACGAGGGCAACCTCGCGAGCGGCCATCAGGGTCGCTGTGGATTCGTCGAGGCTGGTGCCGTGCTCGACACAGCGCACCCCGGCCTCGACCGCGTTTCGTATGCCCTCGTTGTTGTGGGCGTGAACTGTCACATAGGTGTTCCGTGCCGCAGCTTCTTGAACTGCAACAGCGATCTCTTCGACGGTGAACTGGGTGTCGGTCAGTCGATCATGTGCGCCCACCACTCCGCCGGTCACGCAGAGCTTCAGGAAGGAGGCTCCGCGACGGAAGGCTTCGCGGACGTTGTGTCGCAGCTCGTCCGCGTTGCCCGCCATCGTGGAGAGGGCGCACAGGCCCGCGATGTGGTGGCTGCTCCACAGCTCGGTGGGTTCCCATTCGGCTCCGTAGTAGCCGTGCCCGCCGATCTGGCACTGAACAGGTCCGCACGACAGGACGCGCGGCCCTCTGACCTTGCCCTTCTCGATCGCGGTGACGACACCGCCGTCGATCCCGCCGGTGTCGCGAACGGTGGTGAAGCCGGCGTCGAGCGTCGCGCCGGCCGTGGCGAAGATGTCCGCCGCGATCTCGGCGGCGCTTATCCGAAACGAGAAGTGCGGCTGGATCGGGCTCGACAGGCCCAGGTGGACGTGAGCGTCGATCAGGCCGGGCGTCATCGTCAATCCCTCGGCATCGAGACGCTCACCGGGCGCGCCGGAGGCACCGAGTCGGGTGATGCGGCCGTTCTCGACAGTGATGTCGAGGTTGCTGGGATCGCGCCCCGATCCGTCGATGACCGCCGCGCCGACTACACGAGCAGGTCCCATGGTCGATCCTCCGCCGTTGCGAGCTGACTGCGACCATGTGCGAAGCAACACGGAACCGCCAATCCTTCTTTTCCAATGGATAAACTGTGGGAGTGATCCTGTCAACCTCGGAACGCAAGGGCAGCGCGCGCGAGCGACTCCTGGCACGGCTTCTCGACGCCTTCGGCGAGGCCCTTCCCCCGCCGGAGATGTCGCTCCGTGAGATCGCCGCCCGGATCGAGACCAGCCACGCCCTGTTGCGATACCACTTCGGGTCACTCTCGGGCGTCTTGGCCGCCATGCTCAAGGCGCAGCGGTCCCGTGACAACGAGGCACTCTTGGAGGCCGCCCAGCAGGGCACCTTCGACGATTTCGTTGTGGCGATCTGGCGTACTTACACCCGGCCAGAGCAGCTGTCGCGTGCCCGCGGCTTCTTCTACGTCGTCGGACTGGCCGCGTACGGCCCCGAGGACTTCCGTGAGTTCGTAGAGTCGATCGGCGACCTGACCGTGACGCTGTCCTCACTCGCGGAACGCGAAGGGCTCGACACGAAGGAAGCGCGGGATGTGGCCACCGTCACCATTGCCGCGATTCGCGGCCTCCTCTTGCAGGAAGTCCTGACTCCCGGAACCCGCTCGGAGGACGAGGTCACCTTGATCCTGCGCATGGGAGAGGGCCGATCCGTTCCACCATCACGTCCGGAGCGTTAAGACCGTGTCCTACGTGGTGACGCGGACCTCCGCACGCACAGAAGCGGGACCGGAAGGCCCCCCGGCCCTCCAGTCCCGCTTCCTTGTGGCTCCCCCGCTCCGCGGTGACGTCCCCCGACGTCCCCGCGTCCCCCGTTACCTGCTCCCCCCGGTTTCCCTCGGTCCCCCTGAGATCCCCCGATCCCCTCGGTTCCCCGTTTTCCCCGTGCCCCCGTGCTTCCCCCCGTACCTTCAGGCGACCAGTTCGCCGAAGGCGTCCTCCTCGTCACGGCCGAAGCTCAGGACCTCGTCGTCGCGCAGCCGGCGGAGCGACCGCCAGATGCTCGACTTCACCGTGCCGACACTGATGCCGAGGATGTCCGCGATCTCCGGGTCCGTGCGGCCCTCGTAGTAGCGCAGGACCAGCATGGTGCGCTGGAGCTCCGGCAGCCGCGCCAGCGCCTGCCAGAGGACCGCGCGCAGCTCGGTGCCGCGCATCGCGTCCGTGTCGCCCACCGTCTCCGGCAGTTCCTCGGTCGGGTACTCGTTCAGCTTGCGGCGGCGCCACGCGCTGATGTGCAGGTTGGTCATGGTGCGGCGGAGGTATCCGCCGACCGCGGCCTTGTCACTGATCCGGTCCCACGCCCGGTAGGTCGAGAACAGCGCGCTCTGCAGCAGGTCCTCGGCCTCGAAGCGGTCGCCGGTCAGGTGGTAGGCGGTCGCGTACAGGGAGGCGCGTCGCTCCTGGACGTAGGTGGTGAACTCCACCTCCGACAGGGAACGGCGCTCCCCCGTCCCCTCCCCGTACCCGCTTCCCCCGTGCGTTTCCCCCGTGTTCCCCGTGCCCCCCGTGGGCGCGTCGATCACCGTCATGAAGCCGGTGTGACGCCCGATGCCGCGACCGCACCCCCGTTTGGTCGCGGCACCGGTCTTCTCGCCACCCCGGTGCACGTCGTGCAGACGCGTGACAACCGCGCTGTTGCTGATGCCGTGCAGCGTGTTCATCTCGCGCCCCCCGTCGTGGACTTCCGGTGTGTTCGCCTTGCTGTCCTGCTGATGACGAAAAGCTTGCCCGGGTGACTTCATCGCCGTGTCCGCCGACTGTCACAGACCTGTCACAGGGGCCGGCCGCGGCCCGGAGCCGTCGTCGCACACACCTTCCGCACAGGTGTCGGTGCACGTAGCCGCCTTTATGCGGTCCCAACGGGCATCTGCCCCCACGGGTCGAACCGGGAGCCCTCCATGGGCCAGAATGAGCCTGTGCCTTCCCTGTTGCTGATCGAGGACGACGACGCCATCCGCACGGCCCTGGAGCTCTCACTGACGCGCCAGGGTCATCGCGTGGCGACCGCTGCCAGTGGTGAGGACGGTCTGAAACTGCTGCGCGAACAGCGGCCGGATCTGATCGTGCTGGACGTGAACCTGCCCGGCATCGACGGATTCGAGGTGTGCCGGCGCATCCGGCGCACCGACCAGTTGCCGATCATCCTGCTGACCGCGCGCAACGACGACATCGACGTCGTGGTCGGTCTGGAGTCCGGTGCCGACGACTACGTGGTCAAACCCGTGCAGGGCAGGGTGCTGGACGCCCGGATCCGGGCGGTGCTGCGCCGCGGCGAACGGGAGTCCACCGACTCGGCGAGCTTCGGCAGCCTGGTCATCGACCGCTCGGCGATGACCGTGACGAAGAACGGTGAGGACCTCCAGCTGACGCCGACCGAGCTGCGTCTGCTGCTCGAACTGAGCCGTCGTCCGGGCCAGGCGCTGTCCCGCCAGCAGCTGCTGCGGCTGGTGTGGGAACACGACTACCTGGGCGACTCGCGCCTCGTGGACGCCTGCGTCCAGCGGCTGCGCGCCAAGATCGAGGACGTACCGTCGTCCCCGACGCTGATCCGTACGGTGCGGGGTGTCGGCTACCGGCTGGATCCGCCTCAGTGACACACGAGCAACAAGGGCACCAAGAGCACCAGGAACACCACGGCGGGCCCCGCGGCTGGTCCGCCGCGCGCAGGGGCGTCTGGTCACGGCTGCGGTTCACCAGCCTGCGGCTGCGGCTCGTCGTCGTGTTCGGGCTGGTCGCGCTCACCGCCGCGGTGTCCGCGTCGGGCATCGCGTACTGGCTCAACCGCGAGGCGGTGCTCACCCGCGCCCAGGACGCGGTCCTGGGCGACTTCGAGCAGGAGATGCAGAACCGGGCGGGTGCGCTGCCCGGGCATCCGACGCAGGACGAACTGCAGCACACGGCGGGCCAGATGGCCAACAGCAGCCAGCGGTTCTCGGTACTGCTGATCGCCGAGAACCCCCAGGGCCGCACCGTGTACGGCAGTTCGGGCGGTCTGAGCGGCTTCTCGGTGCAGGACGTGCCGGTCTCGCTGCGCGAGGCGGTGAACGAGCGGCAGAAGGTCACCTCGACCAACAAGTACGCGTACCACCTGTACTGGCAGCGGATCACCGAAGGCGGCACCCCCTATCTGGTGGCGGGCACCCGGACGATCGGCGGCGGGCCGACCGGTTACATGCTCAAGTCGCTGGAGCCGGAGGCCAAGGACCTCAACTCGCTCGCCTGGTCGCTGGGGATCGCCACCGGGCTCGCGCTGATCGGCTCCGCGCTGCTGGCGCAGGCCCTGGCGACGACCGTGCTGAAGCCGGTGCAGCGGCTCGGGGTGGCCGCCCGGCGGCTCGGCGAGGGCAGGCTGGACACCCGGCTGCGGGTGTCGGGCACGGACGAGCTGGCCGACCTGTCGCGGACGTTCAACAAGGCGGCCGAGGCGCTGGAGAAACGGGTGGCCGACATGGCCGCCCGGGACGACGCGTCCCGGCGGTTCGTCGCGGACATGAGCCACGAGCTGCGCACCCCGCTGACCGCGATCACGGCGGTGACGGAAGTCCTCGAGGAGGAGCTGGAGTTCGAGGGCGGCGGAATCGACCCGATGATCGAGCCCGCCGTACGGCTCGTGGTCAGTGAGACGCGGCGGCTCAACGACCTGGTCGAGAACCTGATGGAGGTCACCCGCTTCGACGCGGGCACCGCCCGCCTCGTCCTCGACGACGTCGACATCGCCGACCAGATCACCGCCTGCATCGACGCCCGTGCCTGGCTGGACGCGGTCGAACTGGACGCGGAGCGCGGCATCCACGCCCGGATCGACCCGCGCCGGCTGGACGTGATCCTCGCCAACCTCATCGGCAACGCCCTCAAGCACGGCGGCTCGCCGGTACGGGTGTCGGTGCGGGAGGAGCGCGCGGACGGGAGCGGAAGCGGAGGTGACCGCTCGGGCGGCACCGATGTCGCGGGGGCAGGCGGCGCAGACGCTGTCGACGGCACGGGAACGGCCGACGAGGCGGATTCCGGGACCGGCACCGAGGACGGAGGCACGATGGTCATCGAGGTGCGGGACCAGGGGCCGGGCATTCCCGAGGACGTCCTGCCGCATGTCTTCGACCGCTTCTACAAGGCCAGCGCCTCCCGGCCGCGTTCCGAGGGCAGCGGGCTCGGTCTGTCCATCGCGATGGAGAACGCCCATGCCCACGGCGGCGAGATCACCGCGGCCAACGCCCCCGGGGGCGGCGCGGTGTTCACGCTGCGGCTGCCGCGCGACGTCTCCGCGCTGACGGAGCAGGACGCCGGGGACGCGCGGGCGAGCACGGGCGGCGCCTCCGGGAAGGCCTGCGGCGGCAGGGGCGGCACCCGGCGTGAGAGCGCCGAGGGGGACGCGTGATGACCGTACGTCCGATGAACGTGAGCCCGATGAACGTGAACCCGGTGCGCGTACGCCGCCTCCCCGGGCTGCTCGCCGTCACCGCGCTCGGTGTGCTGCTCGCCGGGTGCGGGATCCGGGCCACCGAGGTGCCGACCGACTTCGGTCCGGCGCCCTCCCGGGTGCGCTGTTCGCAGGCCGAGGCGGGCGGGTCCTCATCGCCCGCGCAGGGCCTGCCGGCGCAGGTGTTCCTGCTCTGCGGCTCGTCCCTGGTGGCCGTCGACCGGACGGTACGGGTGCCCGAGGGTGCGGCGGACTCCGGGCAGTGGCGCGCCCAAGTGGCGCAGGGGCTGCTGGACCAGCTCTCCGCGCCGCCGGCACCCGGCGAGAAGGAGGCCGGGTACACCACGAACGTACGGGGCGGGATGACCGTGAGCGGTCCGCGGCCCGGCGATCCGGGGGACACACTGCGTCTGAGCACCCCGCCGGGAAGCCTGACGTCCTACGCGCTCGCGCAGATCGTCTGCACGTTCTCCGACTCGGCGGCGGCCGAGGGCGACGGCTCGGTGATCCTGGGCGGCCGGGACGACGAGCGGCCGCGCCGCTACCGGTGCACCGACGAGGTCCGGGCCCGTCCCGGCGGCACGGAACCCCCGTCCACGGCGGCCACCGACGGGTGACGCCGGACGCGGACGGTGCACCGCGCTGTGGCGCACGCCTCACCCGACTGACGGGGGCCTGCGCGGAACCGATCCTGCCGGGGGCCGCGTCTAGGGGTTCGTGCAGCGTCAAGGCCCCGTCGGCGGCACCGCCGCGTTCCGTATCCGTGTGACAGGAGGTCTCCTCCTGGCCGGGTATCTCGTGTTCGTCGCCTGGTGCACGCTGCGCCCTCTGCAGGTCCCCTGGGTGACGCCCGCCAACCTGCGCCCCTTCGACGGCATCCGGGCGGATTTCGCGCTGGGCTGGGCGGCGGGGGTCCGCCGGGTCGCCGAGGGACTGGCGCTGTTCGCGCCGCTCGGTGTGCTGCTGCCGATGACGGGGGGCAGGCTGACCGTCTCACCGGTGGGTTCACTGATCCGCACCATGACCGCTGCGGCACTGCTGTCGCTGGGCATCGAGATGCTGCAGACCGGGGTGCCGGGCCGGGTCGTGGACGTCGACGCGCTGATGCTGAACACCCTGGGCGCGGCTCTCGCGCATGCCGCCCTGGTGCCGGCGGGACGTGCCCGGCTGCGCCGCCGGGACCTGCGCCGGGCCGGGGCGAGGGACCGCCGGGAGGAGTCGGCTCAGGGTCGGACCCCGACGATTACCAGGGTCGGGATCGCCCCGTGGAGTGATGCTTTGCCCCCTTCGTCTCCGTAACGTGGAGGGCATGGAAGGAGCCCCGCGGAAGCCGGCCGGAGCCGCTCCGGACTCGGGACCGGGCCCAGGCCCGGTGTCGGACCCGGAGCCGTTTTCGGGCCCCCGGCGCCCGCGGGCCACTCGGCAGCACGACCACGAAGGAGTTCACGATGTCCCGCCTCGCCCGCCCCACCGACAACCGCGTGATCGGCGGCGTGTGCGCCGCGCTGGCCCGCCGCTTCGGCACCTCCGCGACCACGATGCGGGTCGTTTTCGTGGCCTCGTGCCTGCTCCCCGGCCCGCAGTTCCTGCTCTACATAGCGCTGTGGATCCTGTTCCCGTCCCAGGACAAGGTCAAGACGAGCGCCTGGTGAGGACCGCGTCCTCCGCGCCGCCCTCCCCGTGAGCACGCCGATGGGGCGCCCCGGGTCCGGGGCGCCCCATCGGTCACGGGTCCGCCGGGGACAGGCCCTGTGCGGGGTGTTCCTGTGGACGTCAGCCGACGGGGAAGCCGTTGACGGAGCCCTGCAGCGGCAGGCCGCCGAGCAGACCGGCGACCGGCTGCGTCGGGCCGTCGGCGAGCCGCTGCTCGACGACCGGCTGCGCGGCCGTCGTGCCCGTGCCGGCCACCTGCCGGCCGGCCTCCACCGCCTGCTCCGTACTGGGCAGCGCGGAGAGGTTCTCGGCCGGGAGGGCCTGGGTGGCGGTGTCCAGCACGGGAAGGGCGTCCGGGACGGCCGGGGCCGCGGTGGCGGCACCCGCACCGGCGGCGGCGAAGGCGGCACCGAGCGCGGCGACACCGAGGGTCTTGGCGGCAGACTGCTTCATGAAGATGTGTCCTCGACATGGGATACGGGGATGTGAGCGGTCCGGCGACCGTAATCAGACGGGACCACCGGCCGCAAACAGCGGAATGCGGACGAATGGTGGACGCCGCCCGCATGCCCGCTGCCCGAAAATTCTCCCGATCACTCTTCCGAGGCGACAGAACCGCTGGTGGAGGCAGTCTGGCGGAACAGCCATTCGGATTTCAGCTCGGCATAACCGGGCTTGATGACGTCATTGATCATGGCGAGTCGTTCGTCGAAAGGAATGAATGCCGATTTCATCGCATTGACGGAGAACCACTGCATGTCGTCGAGCGTGTAACCGAACGCGTCGACCAGGTGCTCGAATTCCTGGCTCATGCTCGTGTGCGACATGAGCCTGTTGTCGGTGTTCACCGTGACACGGAAATGCAGCCGGCGCAGCAGGCCGATGGGGTGCTCGGCGTACGAGGCCGCCGCCCCGGTCTGCAGGTTGGAGCTGGGGCACAGCTCCAGCGGGATGCGCTTGTCCCGGACGTAGGAGGCGAGCCGGCCGAGCTCGACCGTGCCGTCGTCGTGCGCCTGGATGTCGTCGATGATGCGCACCCCGTGCCCGAGCCGGTCGGCGCCGCACCACTGGAGGGCCTGCCAGATGGACGGGAGCCCGAAGGCCTCGCCGGCGTGGATCGTGAAGTGGTTGTTCTCGCGCTTGAGGTACTCGAAGGCGTCGAGGTGCCGGGTGGGAGGGTAACCGGCCTCGGCTCCCGCGATGTCGAAGCCGACGACGCCCAGGTCCCGGTGGCGGTTGGCGAGTTCGGCGATCTCCAGGGCGCGGGCCGCGTGCCGCATGGCGGTGAGCAGCGCGCCGACACGGATGCGCCGGCCGTCCCGCCCGGCCCGCCGTTCCCCTTGCCGGAACCCCTCGTCGACCGCTTCGACGACCTCTTCGAGGGTCAGCCCGCCCTCGAGGTGCTGCTCGGGCGCGTAGCGCACCTCGGCGTAGACGACACCGTCCTCGGCCAGGTCCTCGACGCACTCGGCGGCCACCCGCACCAGGGCGTCCCGGGTCTGCATGACGCCGACGGTGTGCGAGAACGTCTCCAGGTACCGCTCCAGGGAACCGGAGTCGGCGGCTTCCCGGAACCAGAGGCCGAGCTTGCCCGGGTCGGTCTCGGGGAGTCGGGTGCAGCCGCCCTCGCGGGCCAGGTCGACGACGGTGCCGGGGCGCAGGCCGCCGTCGAGGTGGTCGTGCAGCAGAACCTTGGGCGCCCGGCGGATCTGGTCCGCGGCCGGGGTGTTCGCGGCGCTCTGGCTCGTCATCTCGACACTCTAACGCCTACGCGCGTAGATCGCCTGTCGTCGCCTACGCGCGCAGATCACCCGGCGTGCGCATATGCCGATACCCAACGGTGACCGCACGGCAGGGTCCCGTACACCGTTGCTTCTGACACTGTTTTGTCATGGCACAGCAAGCGACACCGGTGCGCGGGGCACGGCTGGGGAGGGCGCTCGGCCCGGAGCCCAGGGCGGCGAGCGGCGTGGTGCTGCTGCTGCCCGGCGGTGATCCGGTCTCCAGCCGCAGACCGTCCCCCCTGGTGGCGGCCGCCTCCGTACGCGCGCTGGGACGCCGTCTCAGCCGCGCGGGGCGGGCCGAGCAGCTCGCCGTTCATGCCGTCCACTACCGCTACCGGGGCTGGAACGGCAGTGAGGCGCATCTCGCGCGGGACGCCACCTGGGCCGTCGACGAGGCCGTGCGGCGCTACGGGGACGTTCCCGTGTGCCTGGCCGGCCCCGGCATGGGCGGCAGGGCGGCCCTGCGCGCGGGCGGCCACGAGGCCGTCGGCTCCGTGCTGGCGCTGGCCCCCTGGCTGCCCGAGGAGGATGTGGCCGCACCGCCCGAACCGGTGAAACAACTGGCCGGCCGGCAGGTACTGATCGTGCACGGCACGCACGACGCCCGGACCGACCCCGAACTGTCCTTCCGGCTGGCGGCGCGGGCGAAGAAGGCGAACCGGAACGTGTGCCGCTTCGAAGTGCACGCAGACGGGCACGGGTTGCGCCAGTACCGGGACGAAGTACTGGCGCTGTGCGAGGACTTCGTGATGGGGACGCTGTTCGGGCGGGCGCTGTCGCGTCCGGTGCGGGACGCGCTGGCGGCGCCTCCGCCGCTGGGGCTGCGGATGCCGCTGGCCTCGGGGTTCGGTACGTCGTTACGGCGGTAGGCGACCGCGGCCGTACGCGCCGGGGTGACGGGTGCCGGGTGACGGGTGCCGGTCAGCCCGGGAGCAGGTGGCCGCGCCGCGACAGCAGGAACCTCTTGAACGCCGACACCGGCAGGGTGTCCGGCCGCCCCGCCAGCCAGGCGACGCCGATCTCACGGGCCGCCCGCGGCGAGGTGACGGTCAGTTCGACCACACCGGGGCGGGGCACGGCCGGCGGGGGCAGCAGGGCGACGCCGAGTCCGGCCGCGACCAGGCCCCGCAAGGTCTCCGCCTCCTCGCCCTCGAAGGCGACCCGGGGCCGGAACCCGGCCCGGGCGCAGAGGTCGTCGGTGATGCGGCGCAGGCCGTAACCGGGTTCCAGGGTCACGAAGTTCTCGTCGGCGGCCTCGGCGAGGCGGATCCGGCGGCGCCCGGCGAGCCGGTGGTCGGCGGGGACGACCAGGCGCAGCTTCTGCTCGTCCAGGCGGCGGGCGACGAGGTCGGGGGCGTCCGGGACCGGGGAGGTCAGGCACAGGTCGAGCTCGCCCGCGCGGAGGCCTTCCAGCATGGCCTCGCCGTGATTCTGGACGAGGCTGAAGCGGATGCGCGGGTGGTCGGCGCGGAAGGCGTGCAGCAGGCCGGGCACGGTCTCGGCGCCCATGGTGTGCAGGAACCCGAAGGCGACCTTGCCGGTGGCCGGGTCGGCGTCGGCGCGGACCTCGTCGGCGGCCCGCTCGATCTCGGCGAGGGCCCGTTCCACGGAGGCGAGGAAGGTGCGGCCGGCGGGGGTGAGGGAGAGAGTCCGGCCGTGACGGGCGAACAGGTCGACGCCCAGGTCCTGTTCGAGGCGGACGACGGACCGGGAGAGCGTGGACTGCGGTACCTGCATCTCCTGGGCGGCACGGGTGACATGCTCCGTGCGGGCGACGCCGGCGAAGTGGACGAGGCGCGGCACGAGCAGCGCGACAATGTCTTCTGTGTCACTGGACGGTGACAGCCGGCCCGATGACCTCTGCTGATGCTGCATGGGAACGATTATGACGATTCCATGCATTGGACGGATGAGTGGGGCCGTCCGTAGGTTCGCGGCATGTCTCCCGCCAGTACCAAGGCGTCCACCACCATGGACGCCCGCACCTCCGTCACGTCCCCTGCCTCCCCCTCCTCTCCTCCCGCGGGCCCGCCGACCGCTCCGGACGCCCCGGGCGCGCCGGGCGGTGCCGACTCCCGTCTGTCCCCGGGCGGCCCCGGTTTCCGCCGGATGAGCTTCGCCCTGTTCCTGGCGGGTGTGGCGACCTTCGCGCTGCTGTACTCCACGCAGGCCCTGCTGCCGCTGATCTCCGGCGACCTCGGGGTGAGCGCGGGCGATGCGAGCTGGACGGTGGCGGCGGCCACCGGCGGTCTCGCGGTGTTCGTGCTGCCGATGAGCGTGCTGTCGGAGCGCTACGGACGCCGTACGGTCATGACGGCCTCGCTGGCCGTCGCGGTGACCGTCGGGCTGCTGGTCCCCTTCGCCCCGTCGCTGGGCTCCCTGGTGGCGCTGCGGGCGCTCCAGGGGGCGGCCCTGGCCGGGGTGCCCGCGTCGGCGACCGCGTATCTGGCGGAGGAGGTCCGGCCGAAGGCCCTGGTGACCGCGATCGGACTGTTCGTCGCGGGCAACAGCGTCGGCGGGATGAGCGGCCGGGTCATCACCGGCTGGGTGGCCCAGGAGTGGGGCTGGCGGGTCGCCGTCGGCGTGATCGGGGTGCTCGCGGTGGCGTGCGCGGTGGCGTTCCGGCTGCTGCTGCCGGCGCCGAAGCACTTCCGGCCGGGTTCGCTGCGCCCGCGCGTACTGCTCGGCACGGTCCGCGACCATCTCGCGAACCCGCTGCTGCGGCGCCTGTACGCCATCGGCGCCCTGTTCATGACCGTGTTCGGCGGGGTCTACACCGTGATCGGCTACCGGCTGGCCGAGGCACCCTTCTCCCTCCCGCAGGGCATCGTCGGCTCGATCTTCCTGGTGTACCTGGTCGGCACGGTGGCGGCGTCGGCGGCGGGCCGGCTGGTGGGCCGGCTCGGCCGCCGGGGCGCGCTGTACGCGGCGGGCGGCACCACGGCGGCGGGTCTGCTGCTGTCCCTGGCCGGCTCCCTGTCCCTGATCCTGCTGGGCCTGGTGCTGATCACCGGCGGTTTCTTCGCGGGCCACGCGGTCGCGTCCTCGGCGGTCGGGCGGACGGCCACCCAGGGCCGCGCCCAGGCGTCGGCGCTGTACCAGTCCGCCTACTACGTCGGCTCCAGCGCGGGCAGCACGGTCGGCGCGCTCGCCTTCCACTCGGGCGGCTGGGCCGGGACCGTGGGGGTCGGCCTGGTGGCGGTGGCCGGCGTCGTGGCCATCACGGTGCTGGGCACCCGCGCGGCCCGGGCGGAGCGGCGCGGGCTCGCCCCGGCGTAGGGCCGGTTCCACGGGTCCAAAGCGGTTCCGCGGACGGGACCGGCGGGCGGCAGCAGTTGTTCCGCCCGCCGAACCCGCTCCCCCCACCTGCACGTTCGTCGACTCGGAGGGCCGTTGTCAGTGGGCTGCGGTAGCTTCCGAAGTGCTGGGTGCGAAGGCGCGCCACAGACAAGCCACAGGGGTTGACGGACGATGACGAACGGCACGGCGACGACGACCGGTCTCGACGCCAGGCTCGAGGCGCACCGCGTCGAGTTGACCGGGTACTGCTACCGCATGCTCGGTTCCTCCTTCGACGCGGAGGACGCGGTGCAGGACACGATGGTCCGTGCCTGGCGCAGCTTCGACAGGTTCGAGGGCCGTTCCAGTCTGCGCTCCTGGCTTTACCGCATCGCGACCAATGTCTGCCTGGACATGCTGACGGCGGGCAACAAGCGGGCCCGCCCGATGGACCTGACGGAGTCGACGCCGCTGGCCCGCGCGGCCCTCTCCCCCCGGCCCGACCACACCTGGCTGGAGCCGATGCCGGACTCCCGCATGCTGCCCGAGACCGCCGACCCGGCGGAGGCGGCGGTGGCCAAGGAGTCCGTGCGGCTCGCCTTCATGGCCGCCCTCCAGCAGCTGCCGCCCAAGCAGCGGGCGGTGCTGGTGCTGCGCGAGGTGCTGGCCTGGAGGGCGAGTGAGGTGGCCGAGCTGCTCGGCACCTCGGTCGCGTCCGTCAACAGCGCGTTGCAGCGGGCGCGGGCGACGCTCGCTGAGGGCCGGCAGCCGGGCGCCGAGGCGTCCGTCTCGGATCCGTTGGACGAGGAGCAGCAGAAGCTCCTGGAGCGCTATGTGGCGGCGTTCGAGGGGTACGACATGTCGGCGCTGACGGCGCTGCTGCACGAGGACGCCATCATGACGATGCCGCCGTTCGACCTGTGGCTGACCGGCACCGGCGACATCACGGGCTTCATGACGACGCTGGGCTCCGCCTGTGCGGGCTCGCGGCTGCTGCCGGTCCAGGTGAACGGCCTGCCCGGGTTCGCCCAGTACAAGCCGGACCCGGAGAGCGGCGGGTTCGTGCCGTGGGCGGTCCAGGTGCTGGAGATATCAGACGGCCGGATCACCGGGTTCCACTGCTTCCTCGACACCCAGCGCTGGTTCCCGCTCTTCGGGCTGCCCCTCCACCTCGAAGCCGAGTCCGACGAGGTCGAGCAGGGAGCATAGGGCGGGGTCGGGGTCGCGCAGCCGTATCCGGCCGCCGGTCCGGCGGGCCAGGAGCTGGAGGCGCGCCAGCAGGTTCACGGCGGCGAGCCCCGGCGGCCCCAGCCCTCCCACGTCGCAGACGACCACCCCGCCGGCCCCGCCACCGTCCAGGAGTGCCCGCAGCGCGTCACTCGGCCCGCTCACCCCGTCCGGGGTGACGGGGCCGCGCAGGACGAGTACAGGGGGTGTCATGGCATCCACGAGCGGTAGACCGGGCGCGGGCGCGTAACTCATCGCGGTGGCTCCTCGTGGCACACCGCGCCGCATCCCCTCCTCGTGATGCGGCGCAGTGGAGATCACATTGACCCGGGCACGACCCGCCCCCGAGGGTTGCCTGTATGCGCCACAGATCTTCCCCGTCCGCGGTCCCCGGTACTCGCAGTGCCCGCCACCCCGGCGAGGAGCCGTCGTGCAGGGGGTGCTGAGCGGCTTCGCGGTGATCGCGGTCGTCATCGGCGCCGGCTACCTGATCGGCCGCCGGGGGTATCTCGGCCGGCAGGGCCACGAGGTGCTGACGAAGCTCGCGTTCCACGTGGCGTCCCCGGCGCTGCTGTTCACGATCCTCGCCGAGGCCGACCTGTCGCTGGTCTTCTCCGGCCGCCTCCTGGTCACCGCGCTGAGCACGGCCGCGGTGGCCGGCGTCTTCGTGGCGGTGGGTGCCGCGCGCGGCTGGGGCGTGGGCCGCACCACCATCGGCGCCCTGTGCTCCAGCTACGTGAACTCCGGCAACCTGGGCATCCCGATCGCCGTGTACGTCCTCGGAGACGCCTCGCTCGTGGCGCCGGTGCTGCTGTTCCAGCTCGTCGGGGTCACACCGGTCGCGCTGACGATCCTGGACCTGGCGACCGCCGGGGAGAAACAGCCCCTGGGGCGGCGGCTGCTCACACCGCTGCGGAATCCGGTCGCGCTGGGCTCACTGGCGGGGGTGGCGGTGTCGGCGAGCGGCCTCGGGATCCCCGGCCCGGTCATGGACCCGCTGACGTTGATCGGCAACATGGCGGTCCCGGCGGTCCTGCTCGCGTTCGGCATCTCGCTGCGCGGCAGCTCCCTGCCCCTGCGGGGCGGTGAACGCGGGACGGTGCTGCTCGCCGTGGCCCTGAAGTCGGTGGGCCAGCCGGCGGTCGCCTGGGTACTGGCGGTGACGGTCTTCGGCCTGCGCGGCGCCCAACTGCTCGACGTGGTGGTGACGTCGGCGCTCCCGGCGGCGCAGAACATCTTCACCTACGCGAGCCGCTACCGCGTGGGCGAGACCCTGGCCCGCGAGGCGATCCTGGTGTCGACCCTGCTGTCGGTCCCGGTGCTCGTGGTGGTGGCGACGCTGCTGGGGTGACTCAGGTGTCGGGGAACTCGCCGGTGTCGATGACGAGACCGAAGGGCGCCGGGATCTTGACGGGCTCCCCGAACGTGACGGATTCCAGGGGGCGGTGGACATCGCCCTTCGGTTCCCCGAAGAGGGTCGCCCTTGGGCCGTCGGGGGCCCAGCGGTCCACGAGGAGGTGGAGCGGGATGCCCGCGGCGGCACGGGCGGCGGGCTTGCTGACGCGGTCGTGGCGCGCGTTGGACTTGGAGGTCACCTCGACCACGAGTTCGGCGCGGGCGGCGGGAGTGTGGGTGTCCGACTCCGAGTCGTCCCGGACCGGGGCCACCAGAAGGTCCGGGATGAGCATCCCCAGGCGTGAGGGCACGGCAATGGCCTGGGTCTGGCGGATTTCCCGGTGCTCGGGGATCACAGAGCAGAGACGCCGCTGGATGCGGCCGCGATGACGTTGTGCCGGTACGCGGGAGCAGGTGACACGGGGGCGATCCCCTCGATGATCTCCACCTTGCTGCCCTCGGGCCATTCCGTCTCCTCCCAGAACCGGACGAGGCCGTCCCAGCTCTGTTCGGGGTCCTGGCTCACGGTGAGTGCGCTCATGGCGGTCTCCCGTCGGTGCGTCACCGATCCCGGCATGCCGAACGGGACCGGTGGCGGTCCACCGGTCCCGTTCACCCGGTCGGGGCGTGTCCGACAGCGGCCTCCGGCCGCGGGCGAAGGTCAGGCGATCCGCTCCAGCACCACCGGCGTCGCCGTGAACGGCGTGCCGGGGGCCTCGATGTCGTAGGAGCCGGACACCGCGTCGAGGGCGTAGTCGAAGCGGTCCGGGGTGTCCGTGTGGAGGGTGAGCAGGGGCTGGCCCGCGGTGACGGTGTCGCCGGGCCTGGCGTGCAGTTCGACGCCCGCGCCCGCCTGCACCGGGTCCTCCTTGCGGGCGCGGCCCGCGCCCAGGCGCCAGGCGGCGACGCCGATGTCGTAGGCGTCCAGGCGGGTCAGGACGCCGGAGGCGGACGCCGTCACCACATGCTGTTCGCGCGCCGTCGGCAGGGGGGCGTCCGGGTCGCCGCCCTGGGCCGCGATCATGCGGCGCCAGACGTCCATCGCGGTGCCGTCGGCCAGGGCCTTCGCCGGGTCGGCGTCCTTGATACCGGCGGCGTCGAGCATCTCGCGGGCCAGGGCGAGGGTCAGTTCCACGACGTCGGCGGGGCCGCCGCCCGCCAGGACCTCCACCGACTCGCGGACCTCGAGCGCGTTGCCGGCGGTCAGGCCGAGCGGCGTCGACATGTCGGTGAGCAGGGCGACGGTCCGCACGCCGTGGTCGGTGCCGAGGCCGACCATCGTGGAGGCGAGTTCGCGGGCGTCGTCCAGGGTCTTCATGAAGGCTCCGCTGCCCACCTTCACGTCCAGGACGAGCGAGCCGGTGCCCTCGGCTATCTTCTTCGACATGATCGAGGAGGCGATCAGCGGGATCGCCTCGACGGTGCCGGTCACGTCGCGCAGGGCGTAGAGCTTCTTGTCGGCGGGGGCGAGGCCGTCGCCGGCCGCGCAGATCACGGCGCCGACGCCGTCCAGGACGGAGAGCATCTCGTCGTTGGACAGCAGCGCGCGCCAGCCGGGGATCGACTCCAGCTTGTCCAGGGTGCCGCCGGTGTGGCCGAGGCCCCTGCCGGACAGCTGCGGGACGGCCGCGCCGCAGGCGGCGACCAGCGGGGCGAGCGGCAGGGTGATCTTGTCGCCGACGCCGCCCGTGGAGTGCTTGTCGGCGGTGGGCCGGGACAGCGAGGAGAAGTCCATGCGCTCGCCGGAGGCGATCATCGCCGCGGTCCAGCGGGCGATCTCGTTCCGGTTCATGCCGTTGAGGAGGATCGCCATCGCGAGGGCCGACATCTGCTCGTCGGCGACCTCCCCGCGGGTGTACGCGTCGATCACCCAGTCGATCTGCTCGTCACTGAGTTCGCCGCGGTCCCGCTTGGTGCGGATGACGGAGATGACGTCCATGGCCATGGCTGGCGTTCCTTCCGGAGTGCGAAGGGCTCGGCCCTTCGGGACGCGGCCCCTCCGGTCGGGAGCGGGCCGCGAGGAGGGGCCGCGGTGGAGCTGCAGGGGTGCGGTGGGCTACGGGGGTGGGCGAGCGAGGTACTGCGGGGTCTACGGGGTCCCGCAGAGCTACTGGGCGAGGTGTTCCGGGCCGAAGGCCTGGGGCAGCATCTCCGAGAGCGGCAGGACACCCGCCGGGGTTTCCAGGAGCAGCTCCGGGCCGCCGAACTCGTACAGCAGCTGCCGGCAGCGGCCGCACGGGACGAGTATCGCGCCCCTGCCGTCCACGCAGGTGAAGTGCGTGAGCCGGCCGCCGCCGGTGCGCTGCAGCTCCGAGACCAGTCCGCACTCGGCGCACAGGCCGAGCCCGTAGCTGGCGTTCTCGACGTTGCAGCCGGAGACCGTGCGCCCGTCGTCGACCAGGGCGGCGACGCCGACCGGGTAGTCCGAGTAGGGGGCGTACGCGTGGGACATGGCCTCCCGTGCCACCGCGCGCAGCGCCTCCCAGTCGATGTCCGCCGCGGCGGCCTGGGCCGGGGTCATCCGCCCTGTCCCTTCCGGTACGGCAGTCCGTTCGCCCTGGGCATGCGCAGCCGCTGCGCGGACAGGGCCAGGACCACGAGGGTGATGACGTACGGCGTGGCGGCGACGACCTGGTTGGGGACCTCGTTGGTGCCGGCGTACCAGGCGTAGACGAGGGCGCCGACGACCAGGGTGATGGCCGCGGCCACGTACTTCTTGCGGATCGCCAGCCAGATCGCGCCGATGACCAGCAGCAGCGCGCCGAGCAGCAGCAGGGCGTGCACGTTGGTGGAGCCGCCGCGCAGGTTGAGGCTGTCGGTGTAGCCGAAGAGCCCGGCGCCGATGGCGAGGCCGCCCGGCATCCAGTTGCCGAAGATCATCGCGGCGAGGCCGATGTAGCCGCGCCCGCTGACCTGGCCCTCCAGGTAGAAGGGGTTGGCGACGATGGAGAGGAAGGCGCCGCCGAGGCCGGCCAGACCGCCGGAGATGATCACGGCCAGGTACTTGTACTTGTAGACGTTGACGCCGAGGGATTCGGCGGCGACGGGGTTCTCGCCGCAGGAGCGCAGGCGCAGGCCGAAGGCGGTGCGCCAGAGGATCCACCAGGTCGCGGGGATGAGCGCGACGGCGATGAGGGTCAGCCAGGAGACGTTGGTGACCAGGCCGCCGAGCAGGCCGGCGACGTCGGAGACGAAGAACCAGCCCTTGGCGTTGAGGTCCCGCAGCGCGTCGGACAGCCCCGGCACGGTGAAGCGGCCGAGCGGTTCGATCGCCGGGGACTGCTTGGCCGAGCCGCCCTGGTGGCCCTCGAAGGCCAGCGGGGCGAGGTAGCGGGTGGCGCCGAGGGCGAGGATGTTGATGGCCACACCGGAGACGATGTGGTTGACGCGGAAGGTGACGGTGACGAAGGCGTGCAGCAGTCCGCCGAGGCAGCCGCCGATGATGCCGACGAGGACGCCGGTCCACGGGCCCCACTGGAATCCGGCCCAGGCGCCGAACCAGGTGCCGAGGATCAGCATGCCCTCGAGGCCGATGTTGACGACACCCGCGCGCTCGGCCCACAGGCCGCCGAGTCCGGCGAGGCCGATGGGGACGGCGAGCTGGAGGGCGGTGGACATCTGGCTGACGTTGGTGATGCCGTTCGCGCCGGTGATGAGGCGGACGATCGAGACCAGGGCCAGGGCGCCGGCGATGACCAGCAGCAGCACGGGCCACGACATGCGGCGGCCGGTGGGCGCCGCGTGCTGCAGCGAGGGCTGGTTGACGTCGGTCGCTGTGGTCGGAGCGGTCATCGGCCGGCCACCTCCTTCATGGTGTTGTTGTCGGCGCCGAGGACGTGACCCGCGGCGAGTTCCGCGCCGACCTGGCGCTGCTGGCGGCGCAGGCCCCACTCGCGGACGGCCTCGTAGGCGACGACGACCGAGAGGACGATCAGGCCCTGCATGATGACCGCGATCTCCTTGTCGTAGCCGTGGAAGTCCAGCTCGGGCGAGGCCTTGTCGAGCCAGGCCCACAGGAGGGCGGCGAAGGCGATGCCGACGGGGCTGTTGCGGCCCAGGAGGGCGATGCCGATGCCGAGGAAGCCGATACCGGTGGGGAAGTTCAGGTTGTACGTGTGGGAGTCGCCGAGCAGGATCGGCAGGCCCGCGAGTCCGGCGAGGCCGCCGGAGATCAGCATGGCGCTGAGCACCATGCGCTTGGGGTCCACCCCGCTGGCCGCGGCGGCGGTCGTGGAGGCGCCGGAGGCGCGCAGGTCGAAGCCGAAGCGGGTGCGGTTGAGGACGATCCAGTAGCCGATGCCGAGCAGCGCGGCGAGGACGACCAGGCCGTAGATCTCCCCGGCCTCACCCATGTCGATGCCGGGGACCCAGCCGGACTCGTACATCTCGCCGGTCGTGTTGTTGTTGCCGACCTTGACGCCGAAGACGGTCGGCAGCCACAGGTAGCCGATCACGGACGTCGCGATCGCGTTGAGCATGATCGTGGCGACGACCTCGCTGACTCCGCGGGTGACCTTGAGGACGCCGGCGATACCGGACCAGAAGGCGCCGGTGAACACGGCGGTGAGGAGCAGCAGCGGGATCTGCAGCACGGCCGGCAGGTTCATGTGGGCGCCGACGACGGCGGCCATGACGGCGCCGAGCTGGTACTGGCCGTCGACCCCGATGTTGAAGAGGTTCATCCGGAAGCCGATGGCCACCGCGAGGGCGGCGATGTAGTACATCGACGCCTGGTTGACGATCAGGATTTGGATGTCGGAGAAGGTCGCCTGCTCGAACATCAGGGCGAACGGCTCGACGGGGTTCTTGCCCGAGGCGAGCAGCACGATCGCGCTGAGCGTGAAGGCCACGGCGAGCGCGATGACCGGTCCGGCCACCGCGAGGAGCACGCGCTCCTTGTCGAACTTCTTCATCAGCGGGCCTCGTCTTCCGGAGACTCGGGGGCGCCGGCCGCGGTGCCGGGGGCATCTGCCCCGGTCTGTCGGGCGTCGGCCGCGGTCTCGGGGTTCTCGTCGTGTTCGAGGTGGCCGGTGGCGGCACCGGTCATGGCCGTACCGAGCTCCTCCGGGGTGATGGTGGCGGGGTCGGCGTCCGCGACGAGCCTGCCGTCGTAGATCACCCGGAGGGTGTCGGACAGGCCGATCAGCTCGTCCAGGTCGGCGGAGATCAGCAGGACGGCGAGGCCCTCGTGGCGCGCCTGACGGATGTGGTCCCAGATCGCGGCCTGCGCGCCGACGTCCACACCGCGGGTGGGGTGGGAGGCGATCAGGAAGCGGGGCCGGTGGCTCATCTCACGGCCGACGATCAGCTTCTGCTGGTTGCCGCCGGACAGGGAGGCGGCGGTGACGTCGATGCCGGGGGTGCGTACGTCGTACTTCCGGACGATGCGGCGGGTGTCCTCCTGGGCCGCCTTCGGGTCCAGCCAGACGCCCTTGGCGTTGGGCTTCTCGGTGACGTGGCCGAGGATGCGGTTCTCCCAGAGGGGGGCCTCCAGGAGCAGGCCGTGGCGGTGGCGGTCCTCGGGGATGTACCCGATGCCCTCCTCGCGGCGCTTGCGGGTGGCCCAGCCGGTGATCTCCTCGTCGGCCAGCCGGATGGTGCCGGAGTCGGCGTGCCGCAGACCGATGAGCGCGTCGACCAGTTCGGTCTGGCCGTTGCCCTCGACGCCGGCGATGCCGAGGACCTCACCCGCGTGGATGGTGAAGCCGATGTCGTCGAGCAGGGCCTTGCCGCCGGGGGCCGCCAGGCGCAGCTTGTCGACGGTGACGACCGCGCGGTCGGTGACCGTGGACTCGGCGGTCTCGGGCGTGGGCAGTTCGCTGCCGACCATCATCTCGGCGAGCTGGCGCGAGGTGGTCTCGGCGGGAACCGCGGTACCCACGGTGGTGCCCCGGCGGATGACGGTGATGTCGTCGGCGACCGAGAGGACCTCGCCCAGCTTGTGGGAGATGAAGATGACCGACAGGCCCTCCGCCTTGAGCTCGCGCAGGTTGTCGAAGAGCGCGTCGACCTCCTGCGGGACGAGGACGGCGGTGGGCTCGTCGAGGATCAGCGTGGTCGCGCCGCGGTAGAGGACCTTGAGGATCTCCACGCGCTGGCGGGCGGCGACACCGAGCTCCTCGACCAGCAGGTCGGGGCGTACGCCGAGGCCGTAGCGCTCGGAGATCTCCTTGATCCTGCGGCGGGCCTTCGCGCCGATGCCGTACAGCTTCTCGCTGCCGAGCACCACGTTCTCGAGGACCGTGAGGTTGTCGGCGAGCATGAAGTGCTGGTGGACCATGCCGATGCCGCGGGCGATGGCGTCGGCCGGCGAGGAGAAGGAGACCGTCTCGCCGTGGATCGCGATGGTGCCCTCGTCCGGCTTCTGCATGCCGTAGAGAATCTTCATCAGCGTCGACTTGCCGGCCCCGTTCTCGCCTACGAGAGCGTGCACGGTGCCCTTGCGGACCGTGAGGTGGATGTCGTGGTTGGCCACGACACCCGGGAACCGTTTCGTGATCCCGGCGAGTTCGACGGCGGTCACCGATTCGTTGACCGCCGCTCCGGCCGGAGGACTGCTGGACGCGTTGATGGCGCACTCCTGGGGACGGGGGTCGTCTACGCGCGTAGCGCCCCTACGGCATCGAACGGGGTCGCGCACCTTGCTCGACGGGGTGCGGGGAGCCTACTCCCCGCACCCCGCCGAGCGGTCACAGCCCCACGGGTTACACGCTGTTCAGGTCCTGCCGGATCAGCTGGACTCGACCTTGATCTCGCCGTTGATGATCTTCTTCTTGGCCGTCTCGATGACGTCCTGGAGCTTGTCGTTGTCCGCGAACACGGGGTTCGAGTTCGACAGGCCGACCTCACCCGACGCCAGATCGCCCCTGAGGATACCGGTGCGCGGAGAGTTGTCCTCGACCGACTGCGCCAGCTTGTAGACCGACTTGGCGACGTCCTTCATCGCCGAGGTGAGGATCGAGTCCTTGTACTTCGCCAGCGCCTCCTGCGCGTACTGGTCGGAGTCCACACCGATCGCCCAGACCTTGTTGGCGGCCGCGGCCTCGATGGCGCCCTGACCGGACAGACCGGCCGCCGTGTAGACGACGTCGGCCTTCTTCTCGATCTGCCCCTCGGCGGCGGCCTTGCCCTTGTCGGGGCTGGAGAAGCCACCCTCCTCCGCCGTCTGGGTCAGGAACTGCGAGATGACCTTGACGTCCGGGTCGGTGTCCTTGACGCCCTGCTCGAAGCCGGCCCGGAACTTGTGGATCAGCGGGATGTCCACGCCGCCGATGAAGCCCACGACGTCGGTCTCGGTGGTCTCGGCGGCGGCGACACCGGCCAGGTAGGAGGCCTGCTCCTCGGAGAAGACCAGGTCGGCCACGTTGTCCAGCTCGACCGTGGCGTCGTCGACGATGCCGAAGGTCGTGTCCGGGTACTTCTCGGCGGCGCCCTTCACGGCGGCGGCGTAGGCGTAGCCGACACCGATGACCGGGTCGTAGCCCTGCTTCGCCAGCGAGGCCAGGCGCTGCTCCTTGTCCGCGTCGGTCTCACCGTCGGTGGGTTCGACGTCGGCGGTCTTGTAGCCGTACTCCTTCTTCGCCTGCTGCAGGCCCGCGAAGGCGGCGTCGTTGAAGGACTGGTCACCCCTGCCGCCGACGTCGTACGCGATGGCCAGACCCTTGTCCTCTGCGGACTCCGACGAGCTGGAGGAGGTAGAGGTGCCACCGCAGGCGGCGAGCGCGAGTGCCAGAGAGGCGGTCGCCGTGCCTGCGACCGTGATCCGGGAAATCCGGCGCATGTGTGGTGCTCCTTCGTACAAGCGCCGGAAGTTCGGGGGACGGCGCTGGCTTCGCCGCAGATTAACGCGCGTAGACAGTCCCGGAAAACCCTTCTGTCCACCTTGTTATGCGGCCGTGGCCTACCCAGGCCCTACCGCGAGTACACCGTTGCCAATCGCGAACGGATCGTGGCACTGGGTGACATTCGGGCGATGTACGGGCGAGGTACGGCGTGAGGTGACAAGCACCGTGACATCCGACACGGCGTCCGCCGGCCGGCGGACGCCGGATATCGGAGCGGGCTGTCGGGTCTGCCGCGGACGGAGGAGGGATCAGCGCAGCCGGCGCGCGCGCAGCACCAGGTCGTCGGTGTGGTGCGCGCCGGCGCCGCCGTCGGGTGCCACGCGGGGCCGCTGCTCGTCCACCTCCACCTCCCAGTCCTCGTCGAGCAGAGCGGCGACCATCGAGGGCCAGACGTAGTCGGCCGGGTCGAAGCCGCTCTCGTCCTCCTGCCGGGTGTCCATCCCCGCGTGGTGGACGAGCAGCAGTACGCCGCCGGGCGCGACGGCCGCGAGCAGCGCGCGCTCGGCCGCGGCGTCGGGGGTGCGCAGCAGGGCGGGGTACTGGGCGGAGACCAGGTCGAAGGAGACCGGCGGGAGGGCCGCCTCCGTCAGTGAGGCGTGAACCCAGCGAACGGCGAGGCCGGCGTCCCGCGCGTGCCCGGCCGCCCGTTCCAGCGCCACGCCCGAGACCTCGAGCGCGGTCACGTCCCAGCCACGGCGCGCGAGCCAGACGGCGTCCGCGCCCTCGCCACAGCCGACGTCGAGCACCCGCCCGGGTGTGAGCCCGGCGGCCTCGGCCACGAGCGCACCATTGGGCCGGCCGCTCCACAGCTGCTGTCGGTCGGTGTACCGGTTGTCCCACTCCGCCCTCACCGCGGGGTCTCCGGCGTATCCGTCGGCGGGGAAGGAGGTGTCGAACGCGGGCGATCCCGCTGCGGTGTCGTCGTTCATCGGCCCACCGTCGCCCAACGCGTCCCGGACACGCCACTCCTGTTGCCGGTCCGGCAAAACGGCATCCGAAGGGCACGGAAGCCGGGCGGGCACCCCCTGGGGGGGCCCCCCCGCGGAAACCCAGGGAATAAAAAAAAA
>NZ_JBHXQZ010000054.1:0-54790 GCF_042717095.1 Streptomyces sp. NPDC058632
GTGCGTGTGACGGGCCCCCCCCGCGCCGGCCCCGGCCGTGCCCCCCGCGGTCAGGGGCCGTCTCGTGCCATCCGGCTCAGGCCTGGGCAGCCGGCTCCTGGGTGAAGGCCGCGTGGAAGCGGCGGGTGTGGTCCACCCGGCGTTCCGGGCCGGTCAGGGTGACCGTCGCCGTCAGGCGTGCGTCGGTGCTCGAGGCGGCCAGGCGGAGTTGCAGGTCGCCGGGTTCGACGATCCGGTGGCCGTCGCGGCCGGTGAAGGAGGCCACATCGGCCGGAACCGTGACGCGGACGCGACGGGCCTCTCCCGGCTCCAGCTCCACCCGGGTGTAGCCGACGAGCCGCTGCACCGGCTGGACGACGGAGGCGACCGGGTCGTGGAGATAGAGCTGGACGACTTCGGTGCCGGACCGCTCACCGGTGTTGCGGACGGTGAGGGAGAGGGTGAACTCGCCGTCCGTCGAAACCTGTTCGGCGTCCACGGCGAGGTCGTTCCAGGCGAACGCCGTGTACGTCAGGCCGTGTCCGAAGCCGAACGCCGGCGTCGGGTCGATGTTGGACACCTCGCTGACCTGGGCGAGCCGTGCGCCGAGGTAGGTGGTCGGCTGGGACCCCGGGCCGCGCGGCACGCTGACCGGGAGCCGTCCGGAAGGGCTGGTACGGCCGCTCAGCACCCCGGCGATCGCCCGGGTGCCCGCGACTCCGGGGAAGAAGGACTGCACGATCGCCGCGGACTCGGCGACGGCGCGGCCGAGCGCGTACGGCCGCCCGGCGAGCAGGACGGTCACCACCGGCCTGCCGGAGTCGAGCAGCGCGTCCAGCAGGTGCTGCTGGACGCCGGGCAGGGCGAGGGACTCCGCGTCGCAGCCCTCTCCGCTGGTGCCGCGGCCGAACAGCCCCGCGCGGTCGCCGAGTACGGCGATGACGACGTCCGCGTCCCGTGCCGCGTCGACCGCCTCGCCGATTCCGGAGAGGTCTCCGTCGTCGACGCCGGTGCCGCGGGCGACGGTGATGTCCGCGTCGGGAAACTCCGCGGCCAGGGTGTCCCGCAGGGTGGGCAGGTCGATCCCGACCGGGACGTCCGGGTGCTGCACGCCCACGTGCTGGGGGAAGGAGTAGCAGCCCAGTACGGCGGTGGCCTCGGCCGCGTTGGGGCCGACCAGGGCGATGCGGCGGGGCCGGGCGAGCGGCAGGGTGCCGTCGTTGGCGAGCAGGACGACCGCCTTCTCGGCGATCTCGCGGGCCAGTTCCCGGTTCTCGGGCCGGTCCAGGTCGATCCTGCCGCGCAGGGCGTCCGGATCGTCCAGGTCCGCGCCGTCGAGCGCGGGCGGCACCGGGCTCCAGTCCGGATCGAGCAGGCCGAGCATCGCCTTCTGGCCGAGGACGCGGCGCAGGGCGCGGTCGATGACCGACTCCGGTACCCGGCCGTCGGCGACGGCCTCGGCGAGCGGTGCGCCGAACGTCTTGACGGTGGGCAGTTCGACGTCGACGCCGGCCTTCAGCGCGGCGCCCGCGGCCTGCGCCCAGTCGCCCGCGACGCCGTGCAGGGTCTTGAGGAAGGCGATGCCGAAGTAGTCGGCGACGACGGTGCCGTCGAAGCCCCAGGTGTCGCGGAGCAGTCCGGTCAGCAGGCTCTCGTCGGCCGCGGCGGGGACGCCGTCGGTGTCCGTGTAGGAGTGCATCACGGAGCGGGCGCCGCCCTCGCGGATCGCCATCTCGAACGGCGGCAGCAGGACGTCGGCCCGTTCGCGGGGGCCCATGGGCGCGGGGGCGAGGTTGCGTCCGGCGCGGGAGGCCGAGTAGCCGACGAAGTGCTTGAGGGTGGCGACGATCCCGGCGGACTCCAGGCCCTGGACGTACGCGGTGCCGATGGTGCCGACGAGGTAGGGGTCCTCGCCGATGGTCTCCTCCACCCGGCCCCAGCGGGCGTCGCGCACCACGTCGAGGACGGGCGCGAGACCCTGGTGGACACCGACGGACCGCATGTCGCGGCCGATGGCGGTGGCCATCCGGCGCACCACGTGCGGGTCGAAGGTGGCGCCCCAGGACAGCGGGACGGGGTAGGCGGTGGCGCCCCAGGCGGCGAAGCCCGCCAGGCATTCCTCGTGCGCGACGGCGGGAATGCCGAAGCGGCCCGCCGAGGTGATACGGGACTGGGTGCGCAGCAGGGAGAGCGCGCCGAGCGCCGGGTCGACGGGCGCGGTGCCGAAGGGGCGGGTCAGCTGGCCCAGCCCGGCGGGAAGAAGCGCGTCGAGGTCGACGGCCTCCTCCATGTCGTGCTGGTGCGGGGCCACTTCGCCGCCGTTGGCGGACGCGCCGACCCACACGCCGTACAGCTGGGCGATCTTCTCGTCCAGGGTCATCGCGCCGATCAGCGCGTCGACCCTGGCGGCGACGGGGCGGTCGGGGTCGTTCCAGAGGGGGATTTCGGGGGTGGTCTCTACGGCCACGTCGGCAGTCACTTTCCTCCGACACCCATCAGACCCTGGACCAGGGCACGACGGGCGAACAGGTAGACGAGCAGGATGGGCACCATGGACAGCACCACGGCTCCCAGCAGACCGGGGATGTCGATGCCGTGTTCGGTCTGGAAGTTGTACAGACCCAGGGTGACGACCTTGCTGGAGTCGGACTGGGTCAGGACGAGCGGGAACAGGAAGCCGTTCCATGCCTGGAGCGCGGAGAAGACCACGATCGTGGACAGTCCGCCCCTAGACAACGGCAGTACGAGCTGGAAGAACATGCGCCGCGGGGAGGCGCCGTCCATGGCCATGGCCTCGTACAGTTCCGAGGAGATGTCACGCATCGCGCCGCTGAGGATCAGCGCCGACATCGGCAGGCAGAACGCGGCCGTGGGCAGGATGACGCCCAGCAGGTTGTCGTACAGCCCGGCCTCGCTGATCAGGTAGAACATCGGCACGATGACGGCCTGGGCGGGGATGGCGAGACCGAGCAGGAACAGCCGGAAGATCGCCGACGTGGTCCGGCCCCGGCTGCGTACGATCGCGTAGGCGAGCGGCGGGACCAGCAGCAGCACGATCCCGATCACACAGCCGGTGACGACGAGCGTGTTGAAGAAGTACTGGCCGAAGCCCGAGTCGAAGGCTCCGGTGTAGTTGTCCAGGGTGAAGCTGTCCGGGATCGAGACCGGGCCGTTCTCGGCGTAGTCCTGTCGGGTGCGCAGGGTCGCGGCGAGCATCACGTACAGCGGCAGGCCGACCAGGAAGAGCCAGAAGAGCGAGCCGGCGCCGGCCAGGTAGTGGGGACGGCGCCTCATGACACACCCTCCATGGTGCTGCGCATCTTGTCGTAGCCGGAGACCCGGACGACGATCAGCGAGATGACGGTGGCCGCGACGACCAGGGCCAGGGCGATGGCGGAGCCGGCGCCGAAGTCGAAGCCCTTGAACGCCTTGTCGTACATGTAGTAGGCGCTGATGGTGGTGTCGGTGCCGGGGCCGCCCTGGGTCAGGATGAGGACCGTCTCGAAGGTGGTCAGACCGCCGACGATCATCAGGATCATCGAGGTGATCATCGAGTTGCGCAGCTGCGGCAGTGTGATGTGGAAGAACTGCCGGTAGCGGCCCGCCCCGTCGATTTCGGCCGCCTGGTAGAGCACCTGCGGGACGGCCCGGGCGGCGCCCTGGTAGATCAGCGTGTGGAACGGGGTGAACTGCCAGGTACTGACGAACGCCAGCACCCCGATGGCGGTGGCCTGTTCACCGAACAGGTTGCCGTCGCCGAACAGCCAGGCGGCCTCGGCCGGGATGCCGAAGTTCGGGTCGAGCAGCGCCCGCCACAGCACGGAGACGGCAGTGGCGGACAGCAGCAGCGGAATGAAGTAGATGACGGACAGCACGGCCCGGTTGCGCTGGTGGCCGGCGGCCCAGACGCCGAGCAGGATGCTCAGCGGCGTCTGGATGACCACGCCGAGCACGGTCAGGAGCAGGGTCAGCCAGATGCTCTGGAGCATCACCGGGTCGTCCATCAGGCGCGACCAGTTGTCCATGCCGACGAATTCGGGCGAGCCGATCCCGTCCCAGCTCATGAAGGACAGCACCGCCACCATGATCAGCGGGGTGATCGCGAAGAGGGCGAAGAACACTGCGGCGGGCAGCGCCCAGGCGAAGCCGGGACGACCCACCTTCGTTGCGGACGAGGCGGGCGGCCGCCGCCGGGGCCCCTTGCGGGGTCCGGCGGCGGGCGGAGCGCTCGTGATCTTTGTCGTCATGAGCCGTTCGTCACTCGGTCGGGAGGGCCTGCATGGCCTGGATGAAGCCGTCCGCGTCGAGCTGTCCGTTGAAGAACTGCTGGATGGCCTTGTGCATGGACGAGCTCGCCTTCTGCGGGTACGCCTGGTCCCAGGACAGCTGGAACGACGGGGCGTCGGCGACGAGGTCGTACTGGAAGCGCGAGTACTCGGGGGTGGACGAGGTGTCGATGAACTTGTCGGTGTTGGTCGTGGTCGGCAGGTTGCCGATGTCCAGCTGCGCCTTGACGAAGTCGTCGGAGTACATGAGCTTCAGGAACTCGGCGACGGCCTCGGGGTGCTTCGTCTTCTTCATCACCGAGTAGTAGTTGTTCGTGTTGCCGGCGACGTTGGCCGAGTCGCCCTTGCCGCCCTCGACGGTCGGGAAGGCGGTGTAGCCGAGGTCCTTCTCGGCGAATGCCTCGTGGTCCGTGAGCTGCTGGGAGTAGTACCAGGAGCCCATCAGCTCGAAGCCGGCCTTGCCGGAGGACACCAGCTGGACCGAGCCGCCGTTGGTGTACTTGACGGAGTCGTAGTTCTTGCCGAAGGCGCCGGCGTCGACGAGCTCCCTGATCATGCTCAGGGCCTTCTTGCTGTCCGCGCTCTCCCAGGCGCTCTTGTCGCCGCCTACGGCCTTCTCGAACAGTCCGGGTCCGGCCACGCGGTCGAAGAGGTACTGGAACCACATCTGCGTCGGCCAGATGTCGCCGCCGCCGAGCGCGATCGGCGTCACGCCCTCGTCCTTGAGCTTCCCTACCGCGTCGAGCAGTTCGTCCCAGGTCTTCGGCGGCGTGACGCCCGCCTTGTCGAGGACCTTCTTGTTGTGGAAGAGCAGGACCGGCTGGGTGCCGCGCATCGGGATGCCGTACGGCTTGCCGTCGACGGCGGCGTTGTTGAAGACGGACGGAAGGAACTTGTTCTCCAGGTCCGGGTTCTTCTTGATGAAGTCGTCGAGCGGCATCAGCAGGTCGGCCTTGACGAACGGCTTGATGCTGCCGCCGCCCCAGTTGAAGAAGACGTCCGGTGCCTGCGGGGTGCTGATGATCGTCTGAAGCTTCTTCTGGTAGTCCGCACCGGGGATGGTGTCGAGGACGACCTTGACGTCGGACGTTTTGTTGAACGTGTCGACGAGCTTCTTCTCGACCTTGTTGGTGGCGTCCCCGTAGACCAGGACATGGATCTTGCCGTCGTCCGCCGACGCCCCGCCGTCCCCGCCGCCGCAGGCCGAAAGGGTCAGTGCCAGGGTGAGCGTCGCACCACCGGCGACCAGTCTGGGCAAGCGCGCACGTGTCTTCATCGTTCGCCTTTCGAAAGTTTCGGCCTCATCGCCGAAAGTCCATGCCGTGGGACAGTAGGTCAGACGGAAGTTTCGGTCAACGGTCGAGTCGGCACTCACCCAAACCGTTACTGACACGCGGTGCCGTATCCTGCGGCTATGCACGATGACGGCGAGACGAGCGGCAGAATCACCCTGGCCGCGGTGGCGAAAGAGGCCGGCGTTTCGATGCCGACAGTTTCGAAGGTCCTCAATGGCCGATCGGACGTCTCTCGCACGACCCGAGCCAAGGTGGAACGGCTGCTGGATGTCCACGGTTACCGCCGTCGCGCCCAGTCGGCGTCCCGCTCCCCGCTCATCGAAATCGTCTTCCACGAGTTGGAGAGCGTCTGGGCGATGGAGCTCATCCGGGGTGTGGAGAGCGTCGCCAAGGAGAACCGCGCGACGGTGGCGCTCACCGAGAGCGGCACCCGGCACACCCCCGCTCCGGAGTGGCTCCCGGGCGTGCTGCAACGCAGGCCGCTCGGCGTCGTGCTGGTCTTCTCCACTCTCCCGGAGGACATCAAACGCCAGCTCAGAGCGGCGGCCATCCCCCTCGTCGTCATCGACCCGGCGGGCGACCCAGCCCCCGACGTCCCCTCTGTCGGCTCCGCGAACTGGGCCGGTGGCCTCGCCGCCACCCGCCATCTCACCGACCTCGGTCACGAGCGGGCCGCGATCATCACCGGCCCCGAGGACATGCTCTGCTCGCTCGCCCGCCTCGACGGCTACCGCTCCGCCATGGCGATGGCGGGCCTGGAGACCGACCCGCGTCTGATGCGCTTCGGCGACTTCCACGTACAGAGCGGCTTCGAGCACGCCATGGACCTGCTGAACGGCACCGACCGGCCGACGGCGATCTTCGCGGGCAGTGACCTCCAGGCACTCGGCGTCCTGGAGGCGGCCAGGGTCAGGGGCCTGCGCGTACCGGAGGACCTGTCGGTGGTGGGCTACGACGACGTACCACTGGCCCAGTGGTCGAGCCCGCCCCTCACCACAGTCCACCAGCCCCTGCGGCACATGGCCGAGGAGGCCGCCCGCATGCTCCTCCGCCCGGGCGCCCCCGGCACGGCGGCACAGCGCATCGAACTGGCGACGCACCTGGTGGTACGGCAGAGCACGGCTCGGTTGCGGAAGGCTTGAGACATGGCCCACGGACCCTTCGCCGCCGGTGCGTGGAGCTGACCGGGGCGCCGCCTCGGCCGTGCGCCGGAACGCCGAGGGGCACTCCGTGGGTGCGCCGGACGATACGGCTGAAGTCGGCGGGGTTCCGGAACCCCCATGGGGTGGCGATCCCGCCGATCGTCCGGTGCCGTGGTCGCGGGGCGGCGAGGTCGGCACCGGTGCATTCCGGCCGACGGCGGTGACGGGAAGGCCGGAGCACGTCCTGTTCCGGCTCGAAGTGATCCACGGGCGGCAGACGTGTGCCCGCCCGTCGCGGACCACCACCGGAAAATGCGGGAGGACCGCCTGCCGGGCGGGCGGCGACCGCCTCCCTTCCGGTCCCGGCCCTCATCGCCGCAGCGACGGCCGTCGCTGCGGTGCCGTCCAGCGGCTCGCCGAACACGCGAAACCCGCGAACGCGACACCGGCGTGCTGCACGATGGCGCGCGTCCGACCGTTCCCGGGCGGGTCGCCGGGCAAAGCGCACCCTGTTGACCGTCGTGGAGCGAAGGGATGACACGCCGGGTCCGCGTGACCGCGAGGAGGGCGATCCGGGACCGACGACCCGGGCAGTTACGTGCACAGGAACGGGTACGGCGAGGACGGCTGGGGCGGGACCGTTACGCCTTTCGTCCCTACGCCCTCCCGGCCCCGTTTCGATACCTCATGACGTGACGGCGGACGCCGCACGTGAGGTGTCGGACCGCCAGAGCCTCGGTCACGGGACTCTCATGGGCCTGTACTGATCCGGAAAGGCGTCGGGCGGTACGGCGCACTACCGGCGTCCCCCGGCTGAACCGTTCCGGTACCCGGTCGTCGGGACGGTGCGCCGCGCCCGCCGGCTTTGGTCGTGTCAGGCGTCGAGCTGCCAGATGGCGAGGCTGAGGGCCGCCGCGTACAGCGTCCACAGCGCGTAGGGGACGAGGAGGAGTGAGGCGGCCGGGCTCGTGCGCCGGAAAAGCAGCATCGTGGTGCCGAGAGCGGCCAGGAGCAGGCAGATGTCGAGGAACGCGAGGCCGTACCGGCCGGCTGTGAAGAACAACGGTGTCCAGGCCAGGTTGAAGGCGAGCTGCGCGCCCCAGAAAACGACCTCCGCCTTGACCTCCGCCAGTGGCCGGCGGCGCAGTACGAGCCAGGCGGAGACGGCGATGGTCGCGTACAGCACCGTCCAGACCGGACCGAACAGCCAGGAGGGCGGGGCCCACGCGGGGCGCTCGAGTGAGCGGTACGTGCTGCCCGCGTCCGTGGCCGCGACACCGCCCAGAGCGGCGACCGCGTAGCAGATCGCGAGAAGCAGGAGCAGAAGCAGGAGCGACCGGCGCGAGGCGTAGCGGGACCGGACGTCTTTCCCGGGCGGGGCTCCCGTCATCTGCTGTCTCCTTCCGTTGCACCGACGGCGTCGTGGCCGGGTGCCCCGGAATCCGCTGCCTGATGCGACACGTGGCACGCGGCGCCCGCTCACGCCTGTCCCGTGCGTGGCCGCGCCGAGGCGTCGCCGGTGCGACCCGATTCCCGAACATACCGGCCGTACCGGGCGTACAGTGGGACGCGCAACCTCTGCCGATTCTGCGGCACACCCGTGTCGCAGCCATCTGCCGGCTCAGCCGGCGCCTGGCGGAGGTGTGCCGTGCCGGACGACTGTCGGCCTTCTCTTTTCGGCTCCGATCTGTTCCCCGCCGCACGCGGATGGATCCGCGAGGCCGCGTGCGTGGGCGAGGATCCCGAGCTGTTCTTCCCCCTGACCGAGCGGGAGAGCGAGTCCCAGGTTGCTCGCGCCCGTGCGGTCTGCCGTCGCTGCCGCGTCCTGCTCGCCTGCCGCCGGTGGGCCGTCGAGCAGGGGGAGGACGCCGGTATCTGGGGTGCGACCACCGCCGCGCAGCGTCGCGCCATCCGGCGGGAGCTGTTCGACGGCCCGGGGGGAGGGATGACGGGGAAAACGGTTCACGCACGTCGGGAATGACCTCGGCCGCCGTGGCACCGGAGACAACGAGGGCGAAGCAGCACCGCGGTGGAACGGACGACCGTCCCGGAAGTCGTGGAGGTGGGCACCGGGGTGGGCTCGGCCGGCCGAGCCCACCCCTCAGGAGCGTGCGTGGAACCGGATCGGGGGAGGGGAGGCGGGGACGGCACCGTGGTGTTCCGGACCGGTTTCCGGCGTCAGTCCGGGTCCGTCGTCGAGATCACCACCATCCTGGTCACGGTGCCGTCGTCGCCGACCACGTCGCGCACGTGCCTGAAGCCCAGTCGGCGGGCCATGGCCAGGCTGGCGGTGTTGTCGGCGCCGACCATGCCGTAGGCCTCCTTCAGGCCCAGGTTGTCGGCGGCGTGGCGGAGCAGGCCGCCGACCACTTCGGTGCCCAGGCCCCGGCCCCAGTACTCGGGGGCGAGGGCGGTGATCAGTTCGTGGCCGTCGACGTTGCCGGTCTTCTTCACCTCCGCGTGGCCGACGTAGACCTCCTCGCGCCACAGTCCCCACACGTCGAACCTGTGCTGCGGGTAGACGTCGGTGAGGATGACGCGGAACAGCGTGCGGAGGTCGGCCTCCGGCACGCGTTCCTGGCCCATCCAGCGGCAGACCTCCTCGTCGCGCAGCAGGGCCACGAAGACGTCCTCGTCCTCGGGGCGGTAGGGCCGGAACGTGAGTCGTTCGGTGTGCAGGACCGGTGTCATGACGGCTCCTCGGGATGGGCGGGCGGACAGGGCGGAGGCCGGGGTGCGGTTGCGGGACGCACCCCGGCCCGTCCTTCGTGGCTGCGCGGGACGCGTCAGGCTCCGGTGTTCTCCATGCGCTCCCGCAGGCTGCGCGGGCGCATGTCGGTCCAGACCTCGTCGACGTAGGCGGAGCACTCCGCCTCCGTGCCCTCCTTGCCGACGGGCTGCCAGCCGGCGGGCACCTCGACGTCGACGGGCCACAGCGAGTACTGCTCCTCGTCGTTGCGCAGCACCTGGTAGCGGGTGTTCTCGTCCATGTCTGTCGGTCTCGCTCTCTCGGTCGGAGGGGTGGCAGGCAATTGGGCCGGTGGTGGGGTGTCCGGCGGTGGGGCGCGGATCGCGGGGCGGGGCCTCACCGGCTGTTCCGGGCGTGGTGGGCGATGTGGCGCAGGGCCTCGGCGAAGTCGTCCGCGACACGTCGCACGGTGTCCGTGGCGTGGAGGGCGGGCCGGTGGTGCCAGGTGAAGGACAGCCGGCCGCCCTGCACCGCGCCGACGACCTCCAGCGGGTGGGAGCCGCTGTCGCGCGGGTCGTGGTGCCGGCCGAACGACCCGTGCTCGGCGCGCACCAGGCCCTCGCCGGGGCTCTCCGGGCGGGCGTCCCACTGGCCGAGGTAGTTGAAGACGACCTGTCCGTGCGCGGCCCGTCCGAGCCGCTGACGCACCTCGGGCGGCCCGAAGGTGCGCAGCGCGCCGAAGCCCAGGCCGTTGCCGGGCACGGCGCGCAGCTGGCGGCGCACCGACTTCACCAGGGTCCGCCAGTCCCGGGTGGGGCCGGGGTCCGCGGGTTCGGGCACCTGGAGGGCGACGGGGTGGACGGTGGTGAACCAGCCGACCGTGCGGGAGAGGTCCACGTCGTCGAGGACGTCCTCGCGGCCGTGTCCCTCCAGGTCCAGGCGGACCTCCTCGCGGCCGGTCCAGCGGGCCAGGGCCAGGGCGAGGGCGGCGAGCAGCACGTCGTTGACGCGGGTGCGGTAGGCGGTCGGCGCGGCGCGCAGCAGTGCCTCGGTGTCCGCCTCGTCCAGTTCGACGGTGAGCGTGTCGACGAGGCCCGTCTCCGGCCCGCCCGGTGTCCCGGCCGGCAGCGGCTCGGCGTCGACCGCCCGCTCCCAGTAGGGCAGTTCGTCGTCGAGGGCGCCCGCCTCGACGTGTGCGGCGAGGCCTCGGGCCCAGTCGCGGAAGGAGGTGGTGCGTTCTCCCAGCGCGACGGGCTCGCCCCGGACGGCCTGCCGGTGGGCGGCCTCCAGGTCGTCGCGCAGGATGCGCCAGGACACGGCGTCCACGACGAGGTGGTGGGCGACCAGGAGGAGGAAGGCGGGCCGGCCGGCGTCCCCGGTGAACAGGGCCGCCCGCAGCAGCGGGCCGCGCGCCAGGTCGAAGCCGGTGTGCAGGTCGTCGGCGGCCTTCGCCATCGCCGCGTCGGCCTCGGCGGGGGTCAGCCCGCTCAGGTCGTGGCGGTGCAGGAGCCGGTCGCGGTCGGTGTCGGACGGCGGCGGGTTGAACTGACGCCGTCCGCCTTCGTCCTCGGTGAAGCGCATGCGCAGGGCGTCGTGGTGGTCGAGCAGGGCGTTCAGGGCTGTTTCCAGGGCGGCGGCGTCCAGGGGGGTGGCGAGTTCCAGCAGCAGCGACTGGTTGAAGTGGCTGTGGCTGGCGCGCGGACTGGTGAGGAACCACTCCTGGATGGGGGTGAGCGGTGCGTCTCCGCTCACCGGGCCCTCCCCGGAGTGCTGGGGCGCGCCGGTGACGACGCCGGCCAGTTCGGCGACCGTCTGGTGGGTGAACAGGTCGCGGGTGGCCAGGTGCAGTCCGTCCCGCCGCAGCCGTGACACGACCTGCATGCTGAGGATGGAGTCGCCGCCGAGGTGGAAGAAGTTGTCGTGCGCGCCGACGTCCGCCACGCCGAGGACGTCGGCCCAGATGCGGGCGATGCGGCGTTCGGTGTCGGTGCGCGGTGCCGTGCGCGGCCCGGCGGCGGTGTGCGTGGGGCCGGGTTCGGGCAGGGCGGCGCGGTCGGTCTTGCCGTTCGGGGTGAGCGGCAGGCGCTCCAGCGGCACGAACGCCGACGGGACCATGTGCGGCGGGAGCAGCCCGGCGAGGTGGTCGCGCAGCTCCGGCACCGGCAGTTCCTCCGCGGTGCCCTCGGCGGGTACGACGTGGGCCACGAGCCGTCCGCCGGACCGGCCGTCCGGTCCGGTCCCGCCGCCGCGTACGGTGACCACCGCGTCGCGCACCCGCGGGCTGCGGCGCAGCGCGCTCTCGATCTCTCCGGGCTCGATGCGGAAACCGCGCAGCTTGACCTGGTCGTCGGCGCGTCCGGCGAAGCGGAGTTCGCCGGACGCGTCCCAGCGGGCCAGGTCGCCGGTGCGGTACATCCGCTCCCCCGGCGCGCCGAACGGGTCGGCGACGAAACGCGAGGCGGTCGGGCCGGGCCGGTTCAGATAGCCGCGGGCCAGTCCGGGTCCGGCCACGTACAGTTCGCCGGTGACGCCGGGCGGGACCGGACGCAGGGCGGCGTCGAGGACGTGGACGCGGGTGGCGCCGGCCGGGCGGCCGATCGGCGGGGCGCCCGTGCCCGGGGTGAGGGGGCCGGTCCAGGTGGCGACGACGGTGGCCTCGGTCGGACCGTACGAGTTGATCATGCGTCGGCCGGGTGCCCACCGTTCGACGAGGTGGGCCGGGCACGCCTCGGCGCCGACGATGAGGGTGCGCAGGTGCGGCAGGGCGGCGGCGGCCCGGGGGTCGACCGTGGCCAGGGCGGCGGGCGGGATCAGCGTGTGGCTGATGCGCCGCTGGGCGAGGACCTCGGCGAGCCGCTCACCGACGAGGGGGCCCTCCTCCCCGGTGACGAGGGTGGCTCCGCCGAGCAGGGACACGCACAGTTCGAGCACGGAGGCGTCGAAGCTGGGCGAGGCGAACTGCAGGACCCGGTCGCCGGGGCCCGCGTCGTAGCGGTCGGCGGCGGCCGCGGCGAAGGCGGCCAGGCCGCTGTGCGTCACCGTCACGCCCTTGGGCGTGCCGGTGGAACCGGACGTGTAGATCACGTACGCCGGGTGGGCGACGGTCAGCGCGGCCGTGCGGTCGGCGTCCGTGGGCGCGGTGTCCGGGCCGTCCGCGTCCCGTACGGCGGCGGGGTCGTCCAGGAGGAGCCAGGCGTCCGCGTCGCGCAGCATGAACTCCCGTCGCTGCTCGGGGTAGTCCGGGTCGACGGGCAGGAAGGCGCCGCCGGCCTTGGCCACGGCGAGCTGGGCCACCACCGTCTCCGCGCTGCGGGGCAGGGCCAGTGCCACGATCCGCTCGGGTCCCACGCCCCGGGCGATGAGCCGGTGCGCCAGCCGGTTGGCGGCGCGTTCGACCTGGGCGTACGTCAGCTCGCGGCCGTCGGTGTCGGCCAGGGCCACGGCGTCGGGGGTGCGGGCGGCCTGCTGTTCGAACAGCTCCGGCAGCGTCGCCGCCGGTACCGGGCGGGCGGTGCCTCGTCCCTGGTCGAGGACGGCCTTGAGCGTCTCGTCGGTGGCGAGGGGCAGGGTGCCCAGGGGCCGGTCGGGGTCGTCGGCGACGGCGGTCAGGAGCGTGCCGAGCTGGTCGGCCATCCGTTCGGCGGTGGCCGCGTCGAACAGGTCGGTGTTGTAGGTGAGCAGGCCGTGCAGTTCTCCGGTCCCGGTCTCGGCGAACTCCAGGGTGAGGTCGAACGCCGCGTGCCGCAGTTCCGTGTCGACGTCGGTGACCTCGATGCCGGGCAGGTCGAGGTGGGCGGCCGGGGCGTTCTGCAGCACCACCATGACCTGGAACAGGGGGGTGCGGCTGGTGTCGCGGACCGGCTGCACCTCGTCCACCACCCGCTCGAACGGCGCCTCCTGGTGGGCGAGGGCGTCCAGCACGGTCGCGCGCACCTCGGTGAGGAACTCGGGGAAGGGGCGGTCGGGTTCGACGCGGGAGCGCAGGACGAGGGTGTTGACGAAGAACCCGACGAGGTTCTGGGTCTCGGCGCGGTCGCGGCCGGAGGTGACCGTGCCGACGGTGACGTCCCGGCCGCCGGTCAGACGGGCCAGGTAGGTCTGCGCGGCGGCCACCAGCGTGGTGAACAGGGTGGCCTGCCGGTCCCGGCCCACCTGGACGAGGCGGCGGGCCGTGCCGCGCGGCAGGGCGAGGCGTACGGTGGCGCCCTCGTGGGTGCGCACCGCCGGACGCGGACGGTCGGTGGGCAGGTCCAGCGTCTCCAGACCGGTCAGGTGCTCCTTCCAGTACGCGAGGTGTTCGGCCGTGCCGCTGCCGCGCTGCCAGTGGGCGTAGTCGGCGTAACTCACCGACAGCGGGGGCAACTTCCCGGTTTCCGCACCCAGTTCGGCGCGGTAGAAATGGGCGAGGTCGCCGGTGAGCACTCCGGTGGACCAGCCGTCGGTGACGATGTGGTGCAGGGTCAGCGTCAGGACGTGCTCGTCGTCCGAGAGCCTGATCAGCCCCGCGTGCAGCAGCGGGCCGCGCCGCAGGTCGAACGTGCGGGCGCGCTCGGCCTCCAGCAGTTCCTCCAGCCGGGCCGTCCGGTCGGCCTGTGCCGTTCGTGACAGGTCGTGCAGGGGCAGCGGCACGTCCGGCGCCGGGTGGACGGTCTGCACGCCGTGGCCGTCCACCGTGTCGAAGGTGGTGCGCAGCGCCTCGTGCCGCTCGGCCAGGGCGCGCAGGGCCGCGGTGAGGGCGGGCACGTCGAGCCGGCCGCGCAGGCGCAGGGCGAGCGCGGTGACGTACTCGCCGCTGCCCGGCGTGAACTCCTCGAGGAACCACAGGCGTTGCTGGGCGTACGACATCGGGGCGGGCGTGTCGCGGGAAACCGGGGCGATCGCGGTGGGCGCGGCGTCGCCGGACGGCTCCGCGGTGAGCAGGGCGGCGAGGGCGGCGGGGGTGGGGTGGGTGAACACCGCGCGCGGTGACAGGTCGGTGCCGAACGCCTCGGACAGGCGGGCGGCCAGCCGGATGCTGAGGATGGAGTCGCCGCCCAGCTGGAAGAAGTCGTCCTCCACACCGGGCCGTTGCACGGCGAGGACCTCCGCGAAGACGTCGGCGGTGCGCCGCTCGGCGTCGGTGCGCGGCGCGGTCGGCGCGCCCTGCCGGTCGCCGTCGGCGGCCTCCGGCGCCGGAAGGGCGGCCCGGTCGACCTTGCCGTTGCCGCTGAGCGGCAGCGCGGGCAGCGCGACGAACGCCGAGGGCACGAGGTAGTCGGGCAGGGAGCGCCGGGCGAACTCCCGCACGGCCGTGAGGTCTTCGGGGCCGACCACATAGGCCACCAGGCGTCGGCCGCCGGGCCGGTCCTCGCGGGCCAGCACCGCCACGTCCGCGACGCCGGGATGCGCCGCGAGGGCCGCCTCCACCTCGCCGGGTTCGACGCGGAAGCCGCGGATCTTCACCTGGTCGTCGGCGCGGCCCAGGAACTCGACCGTGCCGTCAAGGCGGCGGCGGGCCAGGTCGCCGGTGCGGTACATGCGGGTGCCGGGCGGGCCGGCGGGGTCGGCGAGGAAGCGGGCGGCGGTGTCGCCGGGACGGCCCAGGTAGCCGCGTGCCACGCCCTCGCCGGCGAGGTACAGCTCGCCGGCGCAGCCCGGCGGTACGGGCCGCAGCCGGGCGTCGAGGACGTGGACCCGCATGTCGTCGAGCGGGTGGCCGATGGGCACGGCGTCGGGGACGGCCGCCGCGTCGGTGAGCGCGAAGGACGTCGCGAACGTCGTCGCCTCGGTGGGGCCGTAGCCGTCCACGACGGTCAGGCCGGGGCAGGCGGACAGCACGCGGCGCACGGCCGCGGCGGGCACCACGTCGCCGCCGGTCCACACCTGGCGCAGGCCGGCGAAGCAGTCCGGCGCGTCCTGCGCCAGCAGCCGGAAGAGGCCGGCGGTCAGCCACAGCGTGCTCAGGCCGCCGTCGCGGACCAGGTGCCGCAGCAGTGCCGCGTCCACGGGCCGGGGCGGTGCCACGACCACGCAGCCGCCGCCCAGCAGGGGCGCCCACACCTCGAAGGTGGCGGCGTCGAAGGCCACCGGGGAGTGCAGCAGCACCCGGTCGCACACCCCGCCGGCGAAGCGGCTGTCGGTGGCGAGGGCGGCCACGTCACGGTGGCGTACCGCGACCGCCTTGGGCTCGCCGGTCGACCCGGAGGTGAACATCACGTACGCCGGCCGGTCGGCGTCCGCGGGTACGGCGGCGGGCGCGCCCGGCACGGGGGTGCGTGCGGCGGCGACGTCCGCGGCGGTCAGCGCGGCCGTCGCGCCCGCCCGCTCGCTCAGCGTGCGGCGCCGCTCCTCGGGGGCGCGGGCGTCCACCGGCACGTAGGCGCCGCCCGCCTTGAGGACGGCGAGCTGGGCGACGACGAGTTCGGCGCAGCGGTCCATCAGCAGCGCCACCCGGTCCTCGGCCCGCAGGCCGTCGGCGAGGAGCCGGGACGCCACGGCGTCGGACCAGTCGTCGAGGCGGCGGTACGTCAGCTCCGTGTCGCCGTCGCGCAGGGCGGGTGCGTCGGGGGTGCGTCGGGCCTGCTCGGCGAACAGCTCGACGGGGCTGCGCGGCGCAGCCTGCCGGGCGGCGGCGTTCCACCGCCCCAGCAGGGCGCGGTCGTCCTCGGTCAGCAGCCGCAGGCCGGTCACGTCCGTGTCGGCCTCGATGCCGTCGGCGAGGGCGGCCAGGACGACCGCGAGCCTGGCCGCGAGGCGTTCGGCCGTGTCCGCGTCGAACAGGCCGGCGTCGTAGGCGAGGTCGATGCCGAGCCGGTCGCCGAGGTGGGCGCGCAGGCACAGTGGGAAGGTCGGCGCGTCGTCGGCCCGCACCTCCTCGACGCGCACGCCCGTCCGGGCCGTGGCGGACTCGTCGACGGGGTAGTTCTCGAACACCACCATGCTGTCGAACAGCGCCTCGCCCGCCGGGACCTCGCTCAGCGCCCGGATGCGGGGCAGCGCGAGGAAGTCGAAGCGCCGGGCGTCGCTCTGCCGCTCCTGCACGCCCCGCAGCCAGGACGCCGCTCCCCCGCCCGTGACGCGGATCCGGGTGGGCACGGTGTTGATGAACATGCCGGTCATCGCCTCCACGCCCGGCAGTTCGGCCGGGCGCCCGGAGACGGTCGTGCCGAACACGACGTCGTCGCGTCCGCCGTGGCGGGCCAGCAGCAGCGCCCAGGCTCCCTCGACCACGGTGTTCACCGTCAGCCCGGCCCGTGCCGCCGTCTCCCGCAGCCGTGCCGACACGTGCTCGTCCAGCTGCCGGTGCACCGTGGCGGCGGCGCGGGCGCGGTGTGCCTCGGCCGGTGTGCGGTCGTACGGCAGCGGAGTGCGGGCCGGGAAGCCGGCGAGGGTGCCGGCCCAGTACGCCTCGGCCGCGTGCTCGTCCTGCTCGTGCAGCCAGCGCAGGAAGTCGGAGAACGGGCGCCTGACCGGTGCGGGGGCTTCGCGGCCGCCGGTGAGCGCGGCGTAGCGCTCGCACACCTCGGTGAGCAGTTGCCCGGTGCTCCAGCCGTCCAGGATCAGGTGGTGGGAGGACCACAGCAGCAGGATCTCGTCGCCGGGCAGCGCGGCCAGGGTGATGCGGGTGAGAGGTGCGGTGGTGAGGTCCATGCCCGCCGCGCGGTCGGCGGCCTGCAGGGTCTCGGTCTCCCTCTCGCGCTGCTCGGGCGTCAGGTGCCGCCAGTCCAGGTGGGTGACGGGCAGTTCCACGCGGTGGTGGACGACCTGGACCGGGTGCGGCAGGCCCTGCCAGTGGACGCTGGTGCGCAGGGCCTCGGTGCGGTCGGTGACCTGCTGCCAGGCCGCGGCGAAGGCCCGCGGGTCGGCCACCCCGGACAGCCGTACGGCCGTCCGGTCGAAGTAGGCGCCCGCCGTGTCCACCAGGCCGTGGAAGAGCATGCCGGCCTGCAGGGGCGTCAGCGGCAGGACGTCCGCCACGTGCCGGCCGTCGCCCACGAGGCGGTCCAGCTCCGTCTGGCCGAGCCCGGCGAGCGGGAAGTCCGACGGGGTGCGGCCGCCCGCGTCCGGACGGGCGCAGTGGTCCGCGATGTCGCGCAGCGCCGCGCACATCCCGTCGGCGAGCTCACGGACGGTGGACTCGTCGTAGACGGCCGGCGGATAGGTCCAGCCGAGTTCGAGCCGGCCGCCTTGGACCACGCCGGTGACGTCCAGCAGGTAGGGGCGGGGTGCGTCGGGGTCGGTGTCGGAGCCGGCCGGGGGCAGGGCGGCTCCGTAGAGGCCGCTCCCGCCGCCGCTCGCGTCCCACCGGCCGTGGTAGTTGAAGCCGATCTGCGGCGCCGGGGCGGCGGCCAGCGGGCTGTCGGGCAGCAGGTGGCGCAGCGCGCCGTGGCTCAGACCGTGCAGCGGCACCGCGCGCAGCTGCTCCTTGACCGAGCGCAGGGTGTCGTGCCAGCCGGCGTCGGGGGCGACGCTCAGCGCGAGGGGGAACTCGGCGGTGAACCAGCCGACCGTCCGGGAGAGGTCCACGTCGTCGAAGAGGTCCTCGCGGCCGTGGCCCTCCACGCCGACCAGCACGGTCTCGCGCCCGCACCAGCGGGCCAGGGTGCGGCCGAGGGCGCTGAGCAGGACGTCGTTGACCTGGGTGCGGTAGACCTCGGGGACCCGGCGCAGCAGGGCCTCGGTCGTCTCCGGCTCGAGCTCCACGGTGACCGTGGCGGCGCTGCCGTGGGTGTGGGGGCCGGGCCGGCCCGCGGGCAGGTCGGCCCGGGCCGCCGCGGTGCGCTCCCAGTGGGGGAGGTCGCCGTCCAGGGCGCCGGAACGGGTGTGTGTCTCCAGCCGGGCCGCCCAGTGGCCGTACGCGGTGGTGGCCGGGGGCAGTGCGACGGGGCGTCCGTCCGCGGCGCGGCGGTACGCGGTCTCCAGGTCGGCCAGCAGGATCCGCCAGGAGACGCCGTCGACGACCAGGTGGTGGACGGTGAGGAGGAGTTGCGCGGGCAGGTCCGGGCCGCGGTCGAGGAGCAGGACGCGCACCACCCGGCCCTCGGCGGGGTCGAGGGACGCCCGGGCCGCGTCCGCGGCGCGCCGCACCTCGGCCTCCAGCGCGGGGCCGTCCGGGCCGGTCACGTCGTGGTGGGTGAGGATGCCGTCCGGGACGTCCGGCAGGACCTCCTGACGCGGGCCGTCGTCGGTGCGGCGGAAGCGGGTGCGCAGGGCCGGGTGGTGGCCCACGAGGGCGTCCACGGCCGTGCGCAGGGCGGATGTGTCGGTGCCGGGGGCGAGTTCGATCCGCTGCGACATGGTGAAGCGCAGCGGGTCGCCGGGGCGGCGGCCGTCGAGGTACCAGCGCTGGATCGGGGTGAGCGGTGCCTCGGCGGGCGCGGCCGCGTCCGCCGCGACGGGAGCCGCCCCGGTGACGCGCAGGGCGAGTTCGGCGACGGTCTGGTGGCGGAAGACGTCCTTGGTGGTCAGCGCCAGTCCGGCCCGGCGGGCCCGGGAGACGATCTGGATGCTGAGGATGGAGTCGCCGCCGAGTGCGAAGAAGTTGTCCCGTGCGCCCACCCGTTCGATCCGCAGGACGTCCGCCCAGATCGCGGCCAGCGTCTCCTCGGTGCCGGGGCGCGGTGCCACGTACGTCGTGGCGGGGTCGGGGTGCGCGGGCGGGGCGGGCAGGGCGCGCCGGTCGGTCTTGCCGCTGCTGGTGCGCGGGATCCGCGCCAGCGGGACGAACGCCGCCGGCACCATGTGGTCCGGCAGGGTGCGCCGGAGCGCGAGGCGCAGTTCGTCGGCGGTCGGGACGGTGTCCCCGGCGGGCACCAGGTGGGCCACGAGCATGGGCCGGCCCGCGTGTTCGCGTGCCGTCACCACGGCCTCGGACACGTCCGGGTGGGCGAGCAGCGCGGTCTCGACCTCTCCGGGTTCGATGCGGAACCCGCGGATCTTGATCTGCTCGTCGGCGCGGCCCAGGAACTCCAGCAGCCCTCGGCCGTCCCGGCGGGCGCGGTCGCCGGTGCGGTACATCCGCTCTCCCGGCGCGCCGAACGGGTCGGCGAGGAAACGCGACGCGGTCAGGCCGGGGCGGCCGAGATAGCCGCGGGCCACCTGCGCGCCGGCGAGGTACAGCTCGCCGGGCACGCCGGGCGGCACCGGGTGCAGGGCGCCGTCGAGGACGTAGGCGCGCAGGTTGCGGCCGGGGCGCCCGATGACCGGTCGGGCCGGGTGGTCGGCGCAGCGGCCGTAGGTGGCGTCGACGGTGCACTCGGTGGGTCCGTACATGTTGTACGCGGTGACGCCGAGGCCGGCGGCGGCGCACAGCTGCCGCCAGGTGTCGGGGTCCGTCGCCTCGCCGCCGACCAGCAGGACGCGCGGGTGGTGGCGGCCGGGTGCGAGGAGTCCGGCGGCGGTGAGTTCGCGCAGGAAGGACGGGGTGACGTTCACCAGGTCCAGGCCGCGTTCGGCGACCTGGGCGCAGAACGCGTCCGGGTCCAGGCGCACGTCCTCGTCGACGAGGTGGACCTCCTGCCCGAGGGCGAGCAGCAGCGGCCCTTCCCAGGAGGTGTCGAAGGAGAACGAGGCGCTCAGCGCGGCGCGCAGCCGCCGCCCGTCGGCGGTGTGCGGTGCGACGAGCCCTTCGCGGTGGTCGTGGCAGAGGTTGACCAGGTGGCGGTGTTCGACGACGACGCCCTTGGGGCGGCCGGTGGAGCCGGAGGTGTAGACGATGTAGGCGGCGTGGTCCGGGCGCAGCGGGGCCGGGCGGTCGTGGTCGGTGGGGTCGTGGGCGGGCAGCCGTTCCCACGGCGTGTCCCGCAGGGTGTCCTCGGTGAGCACGGTGTGCGGGGCGGCGTCCTCGAGGAGGTGGGTGACGCGTTCGGCGGGCAGGTCGGGGTCGAGGCAGAGGAGGGTGCCGCCCGCCTTGGCGACGGCGAGCACCGCCACCAGCAGGTCGGAGGTGCGCGGCAGCCGTACGGCGACCACCCGCTCGGGGGCGACGCCCCGGTCGACGAGGTGGTGGGCGAGCCGGTTGGCGCGCTCGTTGAGGGTGGCGAAGTCGAGTGTGGCGTCCCGTGCCACCAGGGCGGTGAGGTGCGGGGTGCGGGCGGCCTGCGCCTCGAACAGGGCGGGGAAGGTGGTCCCGGGGACCGCGAACCGCGGCCCCTGCCAGTCGTGGAGCACCCGGCGCCGCTCGGCCGCGGTCATCAGCTCCAGCGCCCGCACGTCCCGGTCGGGGTCCTGCGCCGCGGCCTGGAGCAGCAGCCGCAGCCGGACGGCCAGGCGCCGGACGGTGTCCTCGTCGAACAGGGCGGTGTCGTACTCCAGGTGGCCGGTGACGCCGCCGTCGCCCTCCACGAAGTCGAAGGCCAGGTCGAACGTGGCGTGCCGGACCGGCGGGGTGACCGGCTCGACGTCCAGGTCCGGGAGCGCGGGGGCCTCGGCGCCCAGGTTGTGCAGGGCGACCATGACCTGGAACAGGGGGGTGCGGCTGGTGTCCCGCTCGGGCTGGAGGGCGTCCACCAGCCGCTCGAAGGGCACGTCCTGGTGGGCGAACGCCTCCAGGACGGTGGTGCGCACCTGCTCCAGCAGCGCGCGGAACGTCGTGCCGGGGCGCACCCGGTTGCGCAGCACCAGCGTGTTCACGAACATGCCCACCACGTCGTGCAGTTCGGGGCGCTCACGGCCCGCGGTGACGGTGCCGACGGCGAAGTCGTCCTGGTCGGCCCAGCGGGACAGCAGGGCCGTGCAGGCGGTCAGCAGCGTCATGTACAGGGTGGCGTCGGCCTCCCGGCCCCGTTCGCGCAGCCGGTCGGTCAGCTCGGCGGGCAGGGTGAAGGTCACCAGCGCGCCGTCCCGGGTCCGTACGGCGGGACGCGGCCGGTCGGTCGGCAGCTCCAGCGGGGGTACTCCGTCCAGTGTCTCGCGCCAGTGGGCGAGTTGGTGCTCGACGTGGTCGGTGCGGGCGCGCTGCCAGGCGGCGTGGTCGGCGTACCGGACGGGCAGTGCGGGCAGTGCGGGGCTGCGGCCCTCGTGTGCCGCCGCGTACAGCTCGCCCAGGTCCCGGCCGAGGACGCCGAGCGACCAGCCGTCGGTGACGATGTGGTGGACGGCGAGTACGAGGACGTGCTCGCCGTCGGCCGGGCGGGCCAGCCGGGCGCGCAGCAGCGGTCCGGCCGTCAGGTCGAAGGGCGTGGCGGCCTCGCGCTCCAGCAGCGCGTCCAGCGCCGCCCGCGCGTCCGGGGCCGTGGTGAGGTCGTCCACGGGCAGGTCGACCCGGTGCGGCGGGTGCACCCGTTGCCGGGCCTGCCCGTCCTGTTCGACGAACGTGGTGCGCAGCGCCTCGTGCCGGGCGACCAGGCCCTCAAGGGCGGTGCGCAGGGCGCTCTCGTCGAGCGGTCCGCGCAGGCGGAGCACGGACAGCGTCGTGTACTCGGTGCTGCCGGGCTCGAACCGGTCGAGGAACCACAGGCGCTGCTGGGCGTACGACAGCGGCGCCGGGCTCTGCGGGTCGGTCGCCGGTATCGCGTCGGTCTGCGGGGCGGGCGCGCCGTCGGCCGGTTCGCCGAGCTCGGCGGCCAGGGCGGCCACCGTGGGACGGGTGAACAACAGCCTCGGGGAGACGTCGGGGCCGAACGCGGCACGCAGCCGGGCGGTGACGCGGACGGCGAGGATGGAGTCGCCGCCGAGCGCGAAGAAGTCGTCCCCGGCGTGCACCTCCTCGACTCCCAGCACGTCCGCCCAGGCGGCGGCGACCAGCCGTTCGGCGGGCGTGCGCGGCGGTGTCCGGTCGGTGCCCGCGGCGTAGCCGTCCGGTCCCGGCACGGGAAGTGCGCGCCGGTCGAGCTTGCCGTTGACGGTGAGCGGCAGGGCGTCCATCGGTACGTGGGCGGCGGGCACCATGTGGGCGGGCAGCAGGCGCTCCAGGTGGGCGCGCAGTTCGGCCGCCGCGGGGGCCGCGCCGCCGGAGCCGACGACGTGCGCCACCAGCCGGCGGGTGCCGGAGGCGTCCTCGAACACGCCGACCGCTGCCTCGGCGACGCCGGGGTGGGTGTGCAGGGCCGCCTCGATCTCGCCGGGTTCGATGCGGTAGCCGCGGATCTTCACCTGGGCGTCCGCGCGGCCCAGGTACTCCAGGGTGCCGTCGGCCCGCCACCTCGCCCGGTCGCCCGTGCGGTACATGCGGCGGCCGGCCGGCCCGAACGGGTCGGCGAGGAAGCGGGTGGCGGTGAGGCCGGGGCGGCCCAGGTAGCCGCGGGCCAGGCCCTCGCCCGCCACGTACAGTTCGCCGGTCGCGCCGGGCGGCACGGGCGCCAGGTCCGCGTCGAGCACGTACGCCCGCAGGTCCGGTATGGCCGTGCCGATGGGGCCGGCGGAGCCGGCGGTGGCGGTGGCGGGGTCGAGCGGGGCGTGGGTGACGTGCACGGTGGTCTCGGTGATGCCGTACATGTTGACCAGCCGCGGGGCGGAGGCCGGGTGGCGCGCCCACCAGTCGGCGAGCCGGCCGGCGTCCAGGGCCTCGCCGCCGAAGACCACCGTGCGCAGCGCGAGGCGGGCGCCGGTCTCCGGGTGTTCGGCGTCCGCGCGGATCAGCGGGTAGAACGCGGACGGCGTCTGGTTGAGGACGGTGACCCGCTCGTCCGCCAGCAGGCGCAGGAAGTCCTCCGGGGAGCGGGCCGTCTCGTCGGGCACGACGACGAGCCGGCCGCCGTGCAGCAGCGGGCCCCACAGCTCCCACACCGAGAAGTCGAACGCGTAGGAGTGGAACATCGTCCACACGTCGTCCGCGCCGAAGCCGAACCAGTGGCTGGTGCGGGTGAACAGCCGCACCACGTTGGCGTGCGGGATCACCACGCCCTTGGGGCGTCCGGTGGAGCCGGAGGTGTAGATGGCGTAGGCGGGGCTCTCCGGCAGCGGCCGGCGGGCCGGGGCGGGGCCGGTGGCCGGGCGCCCGGCCAGGTCGGCCTCGACCCGCGGATCGTCGAGGAGCAGCAGGGGCACGTCGGTGCCGTCGACCCGGGCCGCCGTGCCGGCCGTGGTCACCAGCGTCACCGGGGCGGCGTCGGCGAGGAGGTGGCCGATGCGTTCGGCGGGCGAGGCCGGGTCGATCGGCAGGTAGGCCGCGCCGGTCTTCAGCACGGCGAGGATCGCGACGACCTGGTCGCAGGAGCGGGGCAGGGCGAGGGCGACGAACCGCTCGGGCGCGGCGCCGAGTCCGGCGAGCCGGTGGGCGAGCCGGCCCGCGCGGGCGTCGAGCGTCGCGTAGTCCAGACGCTCGGTTCCGCAGGTGACGGCGACGGCGCCGGGCGTGCGGGCGGCCTGTGCCTCGAACAGGTCCACCAGGGTCTGACCGGGGCGGCCCCGTTCGGTGCCGTTCCAGTCGGTGAGCATGCGCCGCCGTTCCTCTGCCGTCGGCCGGGCCAGGGCTCGCAGCGGCCGGTCGGGGCCGTCGGCCAGCTCCGCGAGCAGCAGGCACAGCCGGTCCGCGAGTGAGCGGACGGTCGCCGCGTCGAACAGGGCGGGGTCGTAGGCGAGGTCGAAGCCGAGGCGTTCGCCGTGGTAGGCGCGCAGGACGAGCGGGTAGTTGGTGGCGTCGCGGGAGGTCACCTCGGCCAGGCGCACACCGGAGCCGGCCGTGCGGGCCTCGTCGAAGGGGTAGTTCTCGAAGGCGACCATGCTGTGGAAGAGCGGGCTGCCGGACGGCACGTCGCTCAGCTGGGTCAGCTCGGCCAGCGACACGGCCGCGAACCGCCTCGACTCGGCCTGGGCGTCCTGCAGTTCCCGCAGCCACGCGCCGGCCGTGCGCCCGGCGTCGACGCGTACCCGGGTGGGCACGGTGTTGATGAACATGCCCACCATCGACTCGACGCCGGGCAGGTCGTCGGGCCGGCCGGAGACGGTGGTGCCGAACACCACGTCGTCCTCGGCGGCGTACCGGGCCAGCAGCAGCGCCCAGGCGCCCTGCACGACCGTGTTGAGGGTGAGTCCGGCGCCGCGTGCGGTGCGCGCCAGCCGGGCCGACGCCCCGTCGTCCAGGCCGGCCACGTGCACGTCCGCGGAGCGGGCCCGGTGGGCCTCGCGCAGGGGACGGTCGGCGGGCAGCGGGGTGGGGGTGGCGAAGCCGGCGAGGACGTCCTGCCAGTGTGCGCGGGCGGCGCCCGGGTCCTGCTCGGCGAGCCGGCGCACGTAGTCGCCGAAGGGACGCCGTACCGGCGGCCGGTACTCGGCGCCGGCGGTGAGCGCCGCGTACTCCTCGAACACCTCGGTCAGCACCTGGGCCAGGCTCCAGCCGTCCAGGATCAGGTGGTGGGAGGTCCACAGCAGGTGCAGCCGCGCGTCGGGCAGCCGGACCAGGGTCAGCCGCATCAGCGGCGCGGCGGCGAGGTCGACGCCGCGGGCCAGGTCGTCGGCCCGCAGCCGGTCGAGGCGTTCGGCGCGCTCCGGCTCGTCCAGGTCGCGCCAGTCGAGGTGGGTCACCGGCACCCGCACGTCCCGGCGCACGACCTGGAGGGGTACCGGTACGTCCTCCCAGACCACGCAGGTGCGCAGGGCGGGGGTGCGGTCGGTGACGCGCTGCCAGGCCGCGGCGAGGGCGTGCGGGTCGGCGACGCCCTCCAGCAGGAGCGCCGCCTGGTCGACGTAGACGTCGTCGGGGCCGCCGACCAGCCGGTGGAAGAGCATGCCCTCCTGGAGCGGGGTCAGCGGCAGGACGTCCTCCACGTCCCGCCCGTCGCCGACCAGCCGGTCCAGGCGGTCCTGGTCGAGGCGGGCCAGCGGGAAGTCGGACGGGGTGCGGCCGCCCGCGTCGGGGCGGGCGCAGTGCCCGGCGATCGCGGCGAGCGCGCGGGTCATCCCGTCGGCAAGGGTGCGGACGGTGTCCTCGTCGTGCACCTGGTCGCTGTAGTGCCAGGTGATCTCCAGTTCGCCGCCGGCGACCACGGCGGAGACGTCCAGCAGGTGGGCCGGCGGTTCGTCGGCGGCGATGTCACGGCCGGGCGCCTCGCCCGCCGGGGCGAAGTCCCGTCCGTCAGCGGCCTCCCACTGGCCGTGGTAGTTGAAGCAGACCTGCGGCAGCGGCAGGTCCCGCAGGGCGCGGGCGGCCGGGTCGGGCGAGCCGAGGCGGGCCAGGGCCTCGTAGCCGAGGCCGTGCCGGGGAACGGCCCGCAGGCGCTCCTTCACCGTCTTGAGGGTCGTGCCCCAGTCGGGCGCGTCGGACGGTCCGGCGGGGGTGAGTGTGACGGGGTACTGGGTGGTGAACCAGCCCACCGTGCGGGACAGGTCCAGCGTGTCGTCCTCGCGGCCGTGGCCCTCCAGGGCGACGGTCACCCGCTCGGTGCCCGTCCAGTCGGCGAGGACCCGGCTCAGCGCGCTGAGCAGCACGTCGTTGACCCGCGTGCGGTAGACCGCGGGCACCTGGCGCAGGAGGGCCCCGGTGGTGGCGCGGTCCACGCGGGTGCGCAGGGTGCGGACCGAGCCGGCGAGCGGGGTGCCGGGGCGGTCCACGGGCAGCGGGGTGCGGGGTTCGGCGGCCTCGGCCGTCCAGTGCGGCAGGTCGGCGTCGAGGTCGCCGGCGCGTATGCGGCGGGACAGGTGCGCGGCCCAGTCGGCGAACGGAGTGGAGACGGGCTCCAGTTGGACCGGGTCTCCCTGGACCGTCTGCCGGTAGGCCTGTGCGAGGTCGGCGAGGAGGATGCGCCAGGAGACGCTGTCCACCGCCAGGTGGTGGGCGGTGAGGAAGAGCCGGGGGCGCTCGCCGGTGCGGGACAGCAGGGCCGCTCGCAGCAGGGTGCCGGTTTCCGGGTCGAGGGCGGCGCGGGCGGCCCCGGCGGCCTCCTCGCGGGCGGCCGTCGCGTCGGCGGCGCGGGAGAGGTCGTGGCGGGTGAGCAGGCCGGTGACCGGGCCGTCGCCGGGGTGCTGGCGCCAGGTGTCCCCCGAGCGGGCGAAGCGGGTGCGCAGCGCGGGGTGGTGGGCGACCAGCGCCTCCAGGGCGCGCTCCAGGGCCGGTTCGTCCAGGTCGTGCGGCAGGTCCAGCAGCATCGACATGCCGAAGTGCCGCAGCGGGCCGTGCGTGGCGAAGAACCACTCCTGGATCGGCGTCAGCGGTGCCGGGCCCTCCTCGCGCGGCCGCCGGGGCGCGGGCACGTCGGCGGTGCGCGGGGAGGCGGCGGCGAGGTCGGCGACGGTCTGGTGGCGGAAGACGTCCCGTGAGGTCAGGTGGAGGCCCGCCGCGCGGGCGCGGGAGACGGCCTGGATGCTGAGGATGGAGTCGCCGCCCAGCTCGAAGAAGTTGTCCGTCACGCCGACCCGGTGCGCGCCCAGCACCTCGGCCCAGATACGGGCGAGGGTCTCCTCCTGCGGGGTGCGCGGGGCGACGAACTCCTTGTGGCGCTCGCCGCCGTCGAGGTCGGGGGCGGGCAGGGCACGCCGGTCGACCTTGCCGCTGACGGTCATCGGCAGGGCGTCGAGCACGGTGAAGGAGGACGGCACCATGTGGTCCGGCAGCACGCGCCGGCAGGCCGCTCGCACGTCGCCCGCGGTCGGCCGCGCGTCGCGGTCCGCGGGGACGAGGTAGGCGGCCAGCCGGGTGTGGCCGTGCGGGTCGGTGACCGCGACGACCGCGGCGGCGGCGACGTCCGACAGGTCGGTCAGGGCCGCCTCGACCTCGCCGGGTTCGATGCGGTGGCCGCGCACCTTGACCTGGTCGTCGGCGCGTCCCAGGTAGTCCAGGCGCCCGTCGGCGGTCCAGCGGGCCAGGTCGCCGGTGCGGTACATGCGGGCACCGGGCGGGCCGAACGGGTCGGGCAGGAACCGTGCGGCGGTGAGCCCCGGCCGGCCCGCGTAGCCGCGTGCCAGTTGCACGCCGGCCAGGTACAGCTCGCCGCCGACTCCGGGCGGCACGGGCCGCAGCCGGTCGTCGAGGACGTAGGCGCGCACGTTGGCCAGCGGCCGGCCGACGGTCGGGCGGCCGTCGCCCTCGATGCGGCAGGCCAGGGCGTCGACCGTGCACTCGGTGGGCCCGTAGAAGTTGTACGCGGCCACGTCCCGCCGCCCGGCCAGCTCCCGCCACAGGCCGGGCCCGACGGCCTCGCCACCGAGCATCAGCACCCGGGGGCGGTGGCGCGGGTCGGTGAGCAGCCCGGCGGGCAGCAGTTGGCGCAGGTAGGTGGGGGTCAGGTCGAGGAAGTCGATGCGGTGCTCGACGACGTACTCGACCAGCGCGGCGGCGTCCAGCCGGGTCGTCTCGTCGACCAGGTGCAGCGGATGGCCGTCGGCCATCAGCAGCACGCCCTCCAGTGAGGTGTCGAAGGAGAACGACGCCGTCAGCGCCACCCGCAGCGGCCCGCCGCCCGCCTCGGCGACGAAGCCCTCGCGGTGGCCGGCCAGCAGGTTCGCCGCGGACCGGTGCGCCACGGCGACGCCTTTGGGGCGGCCGGTGGAGCCGGAGGTGTGGATGACGTAGGCGGTGGTGTCCGGGTCCGGCGGCGCGAGCGGGGCCGCGTCGGCGGGGTCGGCGCCGGGCAGGTCCCGCAGCGTGGCCTCGTCCAGTACGAGGGCCGGCCGGGCGTCGTCGAGCAGGAACCGTAGGCGGTCCTCGGGCAGCGCGGGGTCCAGGGGCAGATAGCCGGCGCCCGCCTTCCACACGGCGAGGACGGCCACGATCATGTCGGCGGTGCGCGGCAGTCGCAGGGCGACCAGCCGCTCGGGTCCGGCGCCGCGTGCCACGAGCCGCCGGGCCAGCCGGTCGGCGCGGGCGTCGAGCGTGGCGTAGTCCAGGCGTTCGTCCCCGGCGACCAGGGCGGTGGCGTGCGGGGTGCGGGCGGCCTGCCGCGCGAACAGCTCGGGCAGGGTGCCCTCGGGGACGGGCAGGGCGGTCGCGTTCCAGTCCCGGGTCACCTGCTCCGACTGCCGCGGCGAGAGCAGGGGCAGGGTGCCCAGCGGCCGGTCCGGTTCCGCGGCGGCGGCGTCCAGCAGGCGCAGCAGCTGGCCGGCCATGCGGGCGGCCGTGTCCGCGTCGAACAGGTCGGTGCGGTACTCCAGCAGGCCGGTGAGACCGTCTCCGTCCGGCAGGAACTCCACGCTCAGGTCGAAGGTGGCGGCCCGGCGGGGCACGGCGACCGGGGCGGTGGCCAGGCCGTGCGGGTCGGGGGCGGCGGGCGGCGCGGGGTGCAGCAGGACCATCACGTCGAACAGCGGGTTGCGGCCCGCCTCCCGGGTCGCGCCGACGGCCTCCACGAGCCGCTCGAACGGCGTGTCGCCGTGCGCGAAGGCGTCGTTGACGGTGTCGGCCGCGGCGGTGAGCAGGTCGCGGAAGGACCCGGCGGTCTCGACGCGGGTGCGCAGCACCACGGTGTTGACGAAGAAGCCGACGGCCCGTTCGAGGTCGGTGCGGCCACGCCCCGGGGTCAGTGAGCCGACGGTGCTGTCGTCCTGTCCCGACCAGCGGGCCAGCAGGGCCTGGCAGGCGGCGACCAGGGCGGCGAACAGGGTGGTGTGCCGTTCGGCCGCGAGCTGCCTCAGCCGGGCCGTGGTGGTGGCGGGGACGGTGAAGGCGTGCACCGCGCCCGCGCCGGACTCCTCGCCGCGGCGCGGCCGGTCCAGCGGCAGTTCGGGGGCCGCCGCGCCCGCCAGCCGTTCCTTCCAGTGCGCCAGTTCGCGCTCCAGCCGGGGGCCGGAGAGCTGCTCGCGCTGCCAGACGGCGAAGTCCGGGTACTGCGTCGCCACCGGCGGCAGCGCGGGCTCCGCACCCTGTACGAGGGCGTCGTAGGCGGTGCACAGCTCCTCCAGGAGCACGCCCGTCGACCAGCCGTCGGTCACGATGTGATGGGCCGTCAGCAGCAGCACGTGCGCGTCGTCCGACTCGCGCAGCAGCAGGGCGCGCAGCAGCGGCCCGGTGCGCAGGTCGAAGGGGCGCTCGTACTCGGTCACCAGGGCCGCTTCCAGAGCCTCCCCGTCCCCGGGGGCCGTGAGGTCCCGGACCGGCAGCGGGAGCGGGCCGGCCGGCCGCACGGTCTGCACGGGTATGCCGTCGGTCTCGTCGAACGTGGTGCGCAGCGCCTCGTGCCGGCCCACCACCAGCTCCAGCGCGGCGGTCAGGGCGGTGTGGTCCAGAGCTCCGGTGAGCCGGAGCGCGACCGCGCTGTTGTAGCGGGGGTCGCCGGGCCGCAGCCGGTCCAGGAACCACAGCCGCTGCTGGGCGAAGGACAGCGGCAGCGGCCGGGTGCGGTCCGCGCGCGGGACGGCCCGGCGGGCGGCGGAGGCCGCCCGGCCGGCCAGTCTGCGGCGGAGTTCCTCCTGGAGGTCCTGCGGGAGGGCCTCGGCTCGGTTTCGCTTCGAAGACGTCATGGGGTTTCGGTCCTCACCGTTCGTCGTGGTCGCTGTCGCCGCGTACGGCGTCTTCGAGTTCGCTCAGCACCTGTTCCTCCACCAGCTCCGCCAGGGCGGCGACGGTGCGGGTGACCAGGACGTCGCGGGGCGTGAGGGTCACGCCGAAGGTGTCGTTGGCGCGGGAGGCGATCCGCAGGGCGCGCAGGGAGTCGCCGCCCAGGGCGAAGAAGTCGTCCTCGGCGCCCGCGGTGGTCCCCAGGGCCTCCTCCCACAGGGCGGCGACCGCCTCCTCCGTGGGTGTGCGGGGCGGTACGTGTCCGGCGGTCCGCTCCTGCGTGTCCGGGGCGGGGGCGGGCAGCGCGGCCCGGTCGGTCTTGCCGTTCTCCGTGAGCGGGAACCGGTCCAGGGTCACGAACGCCGAGGGCACCATGGGGCCGGGCAGGGTGCGGGCGGCGAAGGCCCGCAGTTCCGCGCCGGTGGGCCGTTCGGCGCCGGGCGCGAGAAGCAGGTGGGCCACCAGGCGCGGCAGTCCCGGTTCGTCCTCCCGCACGCTCACCACGGCGTCCAGCACCGCGGGGTGGCGCACCAGGGTCGCCTCCACCTCGCCGGCCTCGATGCGGTGGCCGCGCAGCTTGAGCTGGTGGTCGGTGCGGCCCAGGTAGCACAGTTCGCCGCGGGCGTCGCGCCGGACCAGGTCGCCGGTGCGGTACATGCGGGTGCCGGGCGGTCCGAACGGGTCGGCGAGGAAGCGCGACGCGGTCAGGCCGGGGCGGCCCAGGTAGCCGCGGGCCAGGGCCGGTCCGGCGAGCCACAGTTCGCCGGGCACGCCGTCGGGTACGGGGCGCAGGCGCGCGTCGAGGACGTAGGCGCCGGTGGCCGGCAGCGCGCGGCCGATGGGCGGCGCGCTGCCGTCCGGTTCCAGCGGGCCGGACCAGGTGGCGACGACGGTCGCCTCGGTGGGGCCGTAGGAGTTGACCATGCGGTGGTGCGGTGCCCACCGGGCGACCAGTTCGGCCCGGCAGGCGTCCGCGCCGACCACCAGGGTCCGCAGCTCCGGCAGGGTGCCGGGGGTGTCCGGCGGGAGGGTGGCGAGCGCGGCGGGCGGCAGCAGGGTGTGGGTGATGCGCGCGGTGCGCAGGACGCCGGCCAGTTCGGCGCCGAGCAGCGGGCCGGGCGGCGGTACGACGAGGGCGGCGCCGCCCGGCAGGGACATGCACAGCTCCAGCACGGAGGCGTCGAAGCTGGGCGTGGCGAAGGCCAGGACGCGGTCCCCGGGGCGGACCCGGTAGTGCGCGGCCTCGGCGGCGGCGAAGCCGGCCAGTCCGCGGTGGGTGACGACGACGCCCTTGGGGGTGCCGGTGGAGCCGGAGGTGTAGATGACGTACGCCGGGTCGTCGAGGTGGAGGGGGCGGACGCGGTCGGTGTCGGTGGGCCGGTGGCCGGGCGTGCTGCCGGGCGGCGCGGCGAGCAGGTCGGCGACCTCCTCGGCGGTGAGCGTGACGGCGGGGTCCGCGTCGCGCAGCATCAGCGCGACGCGCTCGGCCGGGTAGCCGGGGTCCACCGGGAGGAAGGCGGCGCCCGCCTTGGCCACGGCGAGCTGGGCGATGACCATGTCCGCCGAGCGCGGCAGGACCAGCGCGACGATGTCGCCGGGCCCCGCCCCGCGCGCGACGAGCCGGTGCGCCAGCCGGTTGGCGCGGGCCTCCGCCTCGCCGAAGGTCAGCGGCGACCGCCCCGTGTCTAGGGCCGTCCGGTCGGTCCACCGGTCGACCGCGGCCTCGATCAGCGCGGGCAGCGTCGCCGGGGACACCGGCGGCAACTGCGGGCGCGCGGGGCCGTGCAGGAGCCGGTGCCGTTCACCGGGCGGCAGCACGTCGAGGGCGTGCAACGGCGCCCGGTCACCGGATGCGGCGAGGGCGGACAGGCCGTGCATCAGCCGGGCGGCCAGGGCGTGGGCCGTGGTCTCCTCGAAGTACCGGGGGTCGTAGCCGAGTTCCACGCTCAGCTCGTCGCCGGGCGAGATCACCACGGTGAGCGGGTAGTTGGTCGCCTCACGGGCGTCGAGATCCCGGATGTGCACGCCGTGCGCGCCGGCGGTGGCGTCGCCCACGGGATAGTTCTCGAAGACCAGCAGGCTGTCGAAGAGCGGCGTTCCCGGGGGCAGTTCGCTCCACCGGTGCAGGTCCGTCAGCGGCACGTGGTCGAAGCGCCGGTCGTCCGCGCGGGCGGCCTGGAGCTCCCGCAGCCACGCGGCGCACGGCGTGGACTCGTCCACGGTGACCCGCGCGGGCAGGGTGGTGATGAACAGGCCGGTGATCGTGTCCGCGCCCGGCAGGTCGGCGGGCCGGCCGGAGACGGTGGTGCCGAAGCACACCTCCCGCTCGCCGCTGAGGCGCGCCAGCAGCAGCGCCCAGGCACCCTGCACCAGCGTGTTGAGGGTGAGGCGGTGGCGGCGGGCGAAGTCCGTCAGCCCGGCCGTGCCGTCGGCGCCGAGCCGCTGGGACAGCCAGGTTCCCGACCGGGCGGCGGCGCCCGGGGCGGGCCTGCGGTCGTACGGCAGCGGGGTGGGCGCGGCGTAGCCGGCGAGGGCGGCCTTCCAGTGTTCCTCGGCGGCGGCCGCGTCCCGGCCGGCCAGCCAGGCGGCGTAGTCCGCGAAGGGCCGCCGCCGGGGCAGCCGCGGCTCGGTGCCGGCGGCGAGCGCGGCGTGCGCGGCCATCACGTCGCCCAGCACGTGGAAGACGCTCCAGCCGTCCAGCAGGACGTGGTGGAAGGTCCACACCACGCGCACCTCGTCGGGGCCGAGCCGGATCAGGGTGACGCGCAGCAGCGGGGGACGGTCCAGGGCGATGCCGCGGGCACGGTCCTCGTCGAGCAGCCGGCGCAGTGCGGTCTCGCGCCGCGCCGGGTCCAGGCCGCTCCAGTCGAGTGAGGTGACGGGCAGGGCGACGTGGCGGTGCACGGTCTGGAGGGGGGCCGGGGCCCCGCCCAGGGCCACGGCGGTCCGCAGCACGGGCGTGCGGTCCACGACGTGCTGCCAGGCGGCCGCCAGCAGCCGGGGCTCGCGCACGCCGTCCGCGACGAAGGTGATCTGCTCGACGTACAGGCCCTCACCGGGCTCGTCCATGCCGTGCACGACCATGCCGGTCTGCGTGGGGGTGAGGGGGTAGACGTCCGTCACGTCGCGCCCGTCGCCGGCGAGCCGGTCGACGGCCGCCTGGTCCAGCGCGGCCAGCGGGAAGTCCGACGGGGTGCGGCCGCCCGCGCCCGGTTCGGCGCAGTGCCGGACGATCCGCCGCAGTTCCTCCGCCGTCTCCTCCGCCAGGCGTGCGACGGTGTCGTGCCGGTGCACCCGCCGGGAGTACGCCCAGGTGAACTCCAGCCGCTTGCCGGTGACCCGGCCGAGGACGTCGATGAGGTGCGGCCGGTCCGCCGAGCGGTCCATGCCGCCGCTCAGCCCGCCGTGGGGCGCGCGCAGCAGACCGCCCTCGGCCGCGTTCCAGTCCTGCTGCCCCAGGTAGTTGAAGCCCACCTGGGGCAGCCCGGGCAGCTCGCCTCCGGCCGTGGGGTGCAGGTGGCGCAGCGCGCCGTAGCCCACTCCCCCGTGCGGCACGGCGCGGAGGTTCTCCTTGACCGTCTTCAGCGCGGCCCCGGGGCCGGCGTCGCGGGGCACGTCGAGGCCCACGGGGAACATGGTGGTGAACCAGCCGACGGTACGGGCGAGGTCGACGCCGTCGAAGAGGTCCTCACGGCCGTGGCCCTCCAGCGCGACCACCACCCGGTCCTGTCCCGTCCAGCGGGCCAGGACCCGGCCGAGGGCGCACAGCAGGACGTCGTTGACGCGGGTGCGGTAGGCGTCCGGCACGTCCTGGAGGAGCCGGCGGGTGTCCTCGCCGTCCAGGCTCACCGTCACGGTCTCCTCGTCGGCGGCGGTGTTGCCGCCGGTGAGGTCGGTCGGCAGGGGGGTGGGGCGCAGGGCGCTCCAGTGGTCGATCTCGTCGTCGAAGCCGCCGTCGGCGGTGTGCGCGGACAGGCGCTCGGCCCAGGCGCGGAAGGAGGTCGTCTTCGCCCCCAGGCCGGGCGTCGCACCGGCGCGCAGCGCCCGGTGGGCGGCGTCGAGGTCCTCCAGGATCACGCGCCAGGACACCGCGTCGACGACCAGGTGGTGGGCGGCCAGCAGCAGGACGGGCGGCCGGTGGTCGTCCGCGCGGCACAGGGCGGCCTTGAACAGCGGCCCCCGCGCCAGGTCGAATCCGGCGCACAGGCCGGCGGCCGCGGCGTCCGGCGCCACGGGCGTGTCGTGCACCTCGAGGTGCGGCGTCGCACCGGGCGGGGTGCCGTGCTGGCGCCACCCTCCGTCGCCGGCCGCCTCGTAGCGCATGCGCAGCGCGTCGTGCTGCTCCAGCACCGCCGCGAGGGCGGCGCGCAGCAGCGTCTCGTCGGTGTCGGGCGCCAGCTCGAAGGAGACCGCCTGGGTGAAGCGGGCCGGGTCGCCGGTGAGGGTGTCGAACAGCCAGTGCTGTACGGGGGTCAGCGGGACGTCGCCCACGACCGGGCCCTGTTCGGCGGCGGCCGTCGGCGCGGCCGGGAACTCCTCCACGGCCGCGGCCAGTTCGGCGACCGTCTGGTGCTGGAACAGGTGCCGGGGCGTCAGTGCGAGGCCGGCACGGCGGGCGGCGGAGACGATCTGGATGCCGAGGATGGAGTCGCCGCCGAGCGTGAAGTAGTTGTCCGTCGCGCCCACGCCGGGCACGCCCAGCACCTCGGACCAGATCGCGGCGAGCGTCCGCTCGGTGGCGGTGCGCGGCGGCCGGGTGCCCTCCGTGGTGGTGGCGGACCACACCGGTTCGGGCAGGGCCCGCCGGTCCAGCTTGCCGGTGGCGCCCAGCGGCAGCCGCTCCAGTGGCACCACGACCGCCGGGACCAGGTGGTCGGGCAGCGTCCGGGCGAGGAAGGTGCGCAGGTCGGCCGGTGCCGGGGCGTCGCCGCGGGGGACGGCGTAGCCCACGAGGCGCTTGTGGCCGTCGTGTTCCACGACCCGGGCGGCGGCCGCGGCCACCTGCGGGTGCCGGGCCAGCGCGGCCTCCACCTCGCCGAGTTCGATGCGGAAGCCGCGCACCTTCACCTGGTCGTCGGTCCGGCCGAGGTACAGCAGGTCGCCGTCGGCCGTCCAGCGGACCAGGTCGCCGGTGCGGTACATGCGGCTGCCGGGCGGGCCGAACGGGTCGGCGAGGAAACGGGACGCGGTCAGGCCGGGCCGGTTCAGGTAGCCGCGGGCCACGCCGGTCCCGGCGAGGTACAGCTCGCCGGGCGCCCCGACGGGCACGGGGCGCATGCGGGCGTCGAGGACGTAGGCGCGGGCGCCGCCGACGGGCCGGCCGATGGGCGGGACCCGGTCGGGGTCCACCGGGTCGCAGGTGAAGGCGGTGGCGTAGACGGTGGCCTCGGTGGGGCCGTAGATGTTCATGACCCGGCAGCCGGGGATCGCCTCCCGCACCTGGCGGACGACGCGGGCGGGCAGCGCCTCGCCGGCCAGGACGACGGTGTCGGCCGTGACGTGCACGGTGTCCTCGGCCAGCAGGCGGCCCAGGGCGGAGGGGACGGCGCTGAGCAGTCCCGCACGCCACGGCCCGGGCCGCTCGGCCAGGGCCAGCAGGTCGCGGACGACCTCCACGTGGCCGCCGGACAGCAGGGGCGTGAGAATCTCGAACACCGACACGTCGAAGGTGAGCGACGTGGAGGCCACCACGTGGGCGAGCCCGCGGCCGGTGAACTCGGCGGCGGCCCAGTCGGTCAGCGCCACCACCGAGGCGTGGGGGACGACGACGCCCTTGGGCCGGCCGGTGGAGCCGGAGGTGTGGATGACGTAGGCGGGGTGCTCCGGCAGCAGCCCGCCGCGCCGCTCGCCGTCACCGACGCCTGCGGTGGACGCGGCGGCCAGCCGCCCGGCGCAGGCCGGGTCGTCCAGGACGATCCGCGTGTACGGGCCGTCCGGCAGCCGCGCGGAGGTCTGCGCACAGGTGATCACCGCGTCGGGCCGCACGTCGTCGAAGAGGAACGCGATGCGTTCGGCCGGATGGCCGGGGTCGACCGGAAGGTAGGCGGCACCGCTCTTGAGGACCGCGAGGAGCGCCACGATCAGGTCGGCGGTGCGGGGCAGGGCCAGCGCGACGAACCGCTCCGGCCCGGCCCCTGCCTCGATCAGGAGGCGGGCCAGCCGGTCGGCGCGCTCGTCGAGCTGCCGGTACGTGAGGTGCTCGGCGCCGGCGGTCACGGCCGGGGCGTCGGGGGTGCGGGCGGCCTGTGCCGCGAAGGCGTCCGGGAGGGTGCGGTGCGGCAGCCTCGCCACCGGTCCCGCGAGCCGGTCCAGCAGCCGGCGTCCGTCGGCCGGTTCGAGCGGCGGCAGGTCGGCCAGGCGGCGGTCGGCGTCGGCGGCGATCCGCGTCAGCAGCGTGCGCAGGCTCGCGCCGAGGCCTTCGACGGTGTCGGCGTCGAAGGCCGCCGGGTCGTAGTCCAGGGACACCGTCACGTCGTCGCCGGGGGCGACGACCACGCTGAGCGGGTAGTTGGTCGGCTCCAGGTCGCGTTCCTGCTCGACCGCGATCCCGTGCCGGGCCAGGGCGCCTTCGTCGAACGGGTAGTTCTCGAAGACGACGATGCTGTCGAACAGGTTGGTGCCGCCGGGCACCTCGCTCCAGGTCTGCAACTGGGCGAGGGAGACGAAGTCGTGGCGCCGGGCCTCCGACTGGGCGGCCTGCACCTCGCGCAGCCACTCCAGCAGGGGGCGGCGGCCGTCGATCCGCAGCCGGGTGGGCAGGGTGTTGATGAACAGGCCCACCATGGAGGTCACGCCGGGCAGTTCGGCCGGGCGGCCGGAGACGGTCGTGCCGAAGACGACGTCGTCACCGCCGCCGTAGTGGTGCAGCAGCAGCCCCCAGGCGCCCTGGAGCACCGTGTTGACGGTCAGCCCGGCCCGCTGCGCGGTCTCCTTCAGCCGCGCCGACACCTCCTTGCCGAGGGCCACCCGGACCGTTCCCGACGAGGACGTGCGGTGGGCCTCGGCGGGGCGCCGGTCGCGCGGCAGTGCGGTGGGGACGGTGAACCCGGCGAGGGTCTCGCGCCAGTGGCGCTCCGCACGGCCGGTGTCCTGGGCGGCCAGCCACCGCAGGTAGCCGGCGAAGGGCGCCCGGTCGGGCACCTGCGGGCGGTGTCCGGCGGTCAGCGCCGCGTACCGTTCGCACACCTCGTCGAACACCTGGGCCGCGCTCCAGCCGTCGAGCAGGACGTGGTGGAACGTCCACACCATGCGCACCCGGTCCGGTGCCAGGCGGATCAGCGCGAGCCGCATGAGCGGGGCCGCGCCGAGGTCGGTCCCGGCCCGCCGGTCCGTGTCGAGCAGCGACTCCATGTCCCGCGCGCACTCTTCGGCGGGCCGTCCGCACCAGTCGTGGTGGGTGACGGGCACGGCGGCCCGCCGCTCCACCACCTGGAGGGGTTCGGCGGTCTCCTGCCACACCAGGCGGGTGCGCAGGATCGGGTTCGCGTCCGCCGTGCGCTGCCACGCCTCGGCGAGCGCCCGCGGGTCGCGGACACCGTGCAGCACCACCTGCACCTGGTTCAGGTAGGTGCTGCTCCGGGGGTCCATGAGGCTGTGGAACAGCATGCCCGCCTGCATCGGCGTCAGCGGGTACACGTCCTCGACCGTGCCCCCGTCCCCCACGACCCGGTCGACGGCGGTCTGGTCGAGGCGGGCCAGCGGGAAGTCCGAGGGCGTGCGGCCGCCGGCGTCCGGGGCGGCGCAGTGCGCGACGATCTCCTCCAGCGACCGCAGCATGCCCCCGGCGAGCGAGGCGACCGTCTCCTCGCGGTGCCGTCCGCCGCTGTAGTGCCAGGTGATCTCTAGCTCGTCGTCCTCGACGCGGGCCACCACGTCCAGCAGGTGCGGACGCGGCGCCCCGGGGTCCTCGGCGCCGCCCAGGCCGCCGGGAACGGCCCGGACCAGCGCGCCGCCGTCGGCCGACCAGTCGAACCGGCCCAGGTAGTTGAAGCTGATGCCGGGCAGCGGCGCGGCCGCGAGCGGCTCGTCGCCCGCCAGATGGCGCAGGACACCGTAGTCGACGCCCCGGTCGGGTACGGCCCGCAACTGTTCCTTCACGGACTTCAGCGCGGCGCCCCAGCCCCTCTCGGGCAGTTCGAGGGCGACCGGGAAGAGGCTGGTGAACCAGCCGACCGTGCGGGACAGGTCGAGGTCGTCGAAGAGCTGGTCCTCACGGCCGTGTCCCTCCAGTCCCACGGCGACGGTGCCGCGGCCGGTCCAGTCGGCCAGCACGCGGCCGAGGGCGGTCAGCAGGACGTCGTCGATGCGGGTGCGGTAGACGCCGGGAACCCTGCGCAGGAGGTCGTCGGTCCGGTGGCGGTCGAGGCGTACGGTCACCGCGCGCAGGTCGGCGACGGTGTTGCCGCCGTCGAGGTCCACCGGCAGCGGGTCGGCACAGTGCCGCGACACGGTCTCCCAGTGGGCGCGCCGCGTGGCGAAGTCTCCCTCGCCGGCGCGCCCGGTGAGCCGTCGCACCCATTCCCGTACGGACGTCGTGCGCTGCGGCAGCCGTATCCGCTCGCCGTCCCGGGCCTGCCGGTAGGCGGTCTCCAGGTCCTCCAGGAGGACGCGCCAGGAGACGCCGTCGACGATCAGGTGATGGGCGGTCAGCAGCAGGCGTGCGGCCCGGTCCTCGCCGGTGAACAGGCGGGCGGCGATCAGCGGGCCGGTGTCCAGCCGGAATCCGGTGTGCGCCTCCTGCGAGAAGCGGGCCTCGGCCTCCGCGGCGGCCTGCGCGTCCAGACCGTTCAGGTCGTGCGCCCGCAGCAGCCGGGGGGTCCCGGTGTCCGGGGCGGCGTACTCCTGGTGCCAGGTTCCGTCCGCCGCGCGGGTGAAGCGGGCGCGCAGGGCGTCGTGGTGGGCCCACAGCGCGGCCAGGGCGGCGCTCAGCGCGTCGGCGTCGACGTCCTCGGCCGTCTCGACGACCACGGACTGGTTGAAGTACTCCGGGCGCGGCGGCTCGGTGTCGAGGAACCAGTGCTGGATCGGGGTGAGCCCGACCTCGCCGGTCACCTCACCGGTGCCCGCGACGGTCGCGGCGGCGCCGGTCGCGGCGGTGGCCAGGGCGGCGAGCGTGGGGTGCCGGAACAGGTCCCTCGGGGTCAGCGCGAGCCCCGCGGTGCGGGCGCGGGAGACGACCTGGATGCTGACGATCGAGTCGCCGCCCAGCATGAAGAAGTTGTCGTCGACGCCGACCCGTTCCACGCCGAGGAGTTCGGCCCAGATGCCGGCGAGCACCCGCTCGGCCCCGGTGCGCGGCGCGCGGTGGGCGGTGTCGGCCGCCACCGACAGGTCGGGTTCGGGCAGACGTCGCCGGTCGACCTTGCCGTTCGCGGTCAGGGGCAGCTCCGTCACGGTGACGAACGCGGCCGGGACCATGTAGTCGGGCAGTTCGCCGGACAGGCTCTCGCGCAGCTCGGCCGCCGGCGGCACGGCCGCGTCGGGGGCGGGTACCAGGTGGGCGACCAGGCGTGTGCGTCCCGCGTGCCGCGACACCGACACCACCGCCTCGGCGACCGCCGGGTGCGCGGTGAGCCGGGCCTCGATCTCGGCGGGTTCGACGCGGAAGCCGCGGATCTTGATCTGGTCGTCGGCGCGTCCCACGAAGTGCAGGTCGCCGTCGGCGCTCCAGCGCACGATGTCGCCGGTGCGGTACATGCGTCCGCCGGGCGGGCCGAACGGGTCGGCCGGGTAGCGGGCCGCCGTCGCGCCGGGGCGCCCGGTGTAGCCACGGGCTAGTCCGGCGCCCGCGAGATACAGCTCTCCCGGGATGCCGGGCGGTTGCGGCTGGAGCGCGCCGTCCAGGACGTACACGCGGGTGTCGTCCAGGGGGCGGCCGATGGGCAGGGTCGCGGGCAGCGCGTCACCGGCGCGGAAGACCCGCCGGGTGGCGAAGGTGGTGGTCTCGGTCGGGCCGTACACGTCGACGACGGTGAGGTCCGGGCAGGCGTCCAGCACGCGCCGTACGGCGGAGCCGGGAACGGCCTCGCCGCCGGTCCACACCTCCCGCGCGCCGCGCAGGCAGGCGGGGTCCTCCTGGGCGAGGAGACGGAACAGACCTATGGTCAGGAACAGGCAGGTCACCCCCTGTCCGGTGATCGCGTGACGCACGGCGGCGGCTTCGAGGTCCCCCGGCGGGGCGAGCACGGCCGTGCCGCCGCGCAGCAGCGGCACCCACAGCTCGTAGGTGGAGGCGTCGAAGGCGTGCGGGGAGTGCACGAGGACGCGGTCGTGGCCGGCGAAGGCGCGGTCGAGGGCGAGCGCCGCGACGTCCCGCTGCCGCGCCGCCACGCCCTTGGGGTTGCCGGTGGAGCCGGACGTGAACATGAGGTACTGGACGTTGTCCGGGTGCACGCGCGGCACGGCCGTGGGCTGCGGGGCCGCGGCGGTGTCGTCGTCCGGCCGCAGCAGGCGGCCTTCCGGAAGGAGGGCCGCGGCCGTCTCCTCCCAGGCCCCGTCCGTGAGCAGCAGGTCGGTACCGGCTTCCCCGAGCATCGTGCGCAGCCGCTCCTTCGGCGCCCTGCCGTCGAGCGGTACGTACACGCCGCCGAGGCGGGCGAGGGCGACCTGGGTGACGACGAGGCCGACGGAGCGGTCCATCAGGACGCCGACGGGGACCTCCGGGCGGACCCCGAGCGCGGCCAGCCGGCCGGCCAGTGCCGCGGCCCGGCCGTCGAGTTCGCGGTAGGTGAGCCGCTCGTCGCCTGCCAGCAGCGCGACGGCGTCGGGGGTGCGTCGCACCTGCGCGGCGAACAGGTCCGCGGTGGTCGCCGCGGGGACGTGGGTGGCGGTGTCGTTCCACGCGTGGAGCACCTGCTCGCGCCGGGCGGCCGTCAGCAGGGGCAGGCGGGCGGGCGCGCTCTGCGGTGCGGTGGCGAAGCCCTCCAGCAGGACGGTGAGGTACTCGGCCATCCGTTCGACGGTGGCGGCGTCGAAGAGGTCCGGGTCGTAGCCGAGGCGCAGGGCGAGTTCCGTACCGGGGTAGGCGACCAGGCCGAGCGGGTAGTTGGTGGTCTCGATGCCGTCCAGGCCGCTGAGCCGCAGCCCGTGCGCGGCGGCGGGACCGTCGTCGACCGGGTAGTTCTCGAACACCACGATGCTGTCGAACAGGGGGGCGCGTTCGGGCAGTTCGGTGAACGCCTTCATCCGGTGCAGCGGCACGTGGTCGTGGCGGCGGTCCTCGCTCTGCTCCTGCTGGAGCCGGCTCAGCCAGGTGAGCAGCGTCTCGTCCCGCGGCACGGTCACGCGGGTGGGCAGGGTCGCGATGAACAGGCCGGTCATGGCGTCGGCCCCGGGCAGCTCGGGCGGCCGTCCGGAGACGGTGGTGCCGAAGACCACCTCGTCGCCGGCCGCCTGGCGGCTCAGCAGCAGCGCCCAGGCGCCCTGCACGAGGGTGTTCATGGTCAGGCCCGCCGTCCTGGCCAGGCCTTCCAGTGCCCGGGTGGTGGTCTCGGGCACCGTGACGCGTACCGCCCGCGTCGACTCCGCGCGGTGGCTCTCGCGCGGTTCGCGGTCGAAGGGCAGCGCGGTGGCCTCGTCCAGGCCGTTCAGGCGGGTCCGCCAGTGCCCTTCGGCCTCGGCCCGGTCGGCGCGGCCGAGCAGCCAGGCGACGTAGTCGCGGAAGGGGCGGCGGTCGGGCAGCGGGACGTCCGCGGCGCCCGACAGGCCGGCGTGGCACGCGAAGACGTCGGAGAGGACCTGGAACAGGCTCCAGCCGTCCAGGATCAGGTGGTCGAAGGACCACACGACGCGGACCGCGCGGTCACCGACCCGGGCCAGCATCAGGCGCTGGAGCGGCGCGTGTGTCAGGTCGACCCCGCGGGCGCGGTCGCCGTCGAGCAGTGCGCGCAGCCGCTCGTCCCGCTCGGCGTCGGACAGGCCGCGCCAGTCCAGCTGCTCCACCGGCACGGCTGCCCCGCGCTGCACCACGAGAAGCGGTTCGGGCACGTCCTGCCACACCACGCGGGCGCGCAGCACCGGCGTACGGTCCGTGACCCGCTGCCAGGCGTCCGCCAGCACGGCCGGGTCCGGCACGCCGTCCAGGACGAACGTCAGCTGCTGGAAGTACACGCCGCGGTCGTCCTGCGAGAGCCGGTGGAAGAGCATGCCGGCCTGGGTGGGCGTGAGAGGGTGGACGTCCTCCACGCCGGCGGGGTCCTCCCCCACGATGCGGTCGACGTGCGTCTGGTCGAGCCGGGCCAGCGGGAAGTCCGAGGGGGTGCGTCCGGCGGCGCCGGGCCGGGCCGCGTGGCGGGCGAGGCCGGCCAGCGCGTCGGCGAACCGTCCGGCGAGGTCCGCGACGGTCTCCCGCCGGTGCAGCTCGTCCGAGTGGAACCAGGTGAACTCCAGGCTGTCACCGTCCAGCCGCCCCACGACCTCCAGGGCGTGCGGGCGCGGTGCCGAGGGGTCGGCGTCCAGCTCCAGCGGACGGAACGGTCCGCCGTACAGCCCCTCGGAGGTCTCGGAGAGCCCGAAGCGGCCCAGGTAGTTGAAGCTGATCTGCGCGGTGGCCGCCGGGAGCGGTGCGCCGTCGCGGCCCGGCAGGGTCAGGAGGCCGTGGCCGAGGCCGTGCCGGGGCACCGCGCGCAGCTGCTCCTTGACCTGCTTGAGCACGGTGTCCCAGGGCGCCTCGGGCGGGACGGCGAGGGCGACGGGGTGGCGGGTGGTGAACCAGCCGACGGTGCGGCTGGTGTCGATGTCGGCGAACAGTTCCTCGCGGCCGTGGCCCTCGACGTCCACCAGCACCCGGTCGTGCCCGGTCCAGCCGCACAGCACCCGGCCGAGGGCGGCGAGCAGGACGTCGTTGGCCCGGGTCCGGTAGGTCTCGGGCAGGGTCCGCAGAAGCACTTCGGTGTCCTGGGGGCCGAGGCGTACCGTCACCGAGCGTTGCGAGGCGTAGGTGTTGGTGCCCGTCCGGTCCGACGGCAGGGCGGCCCGGGCTCCCTCGGCCGCCCGCGCCCAGTAGGCCCTCTCGTCGTCGAAACCTCCGGCGTCGGCGTGCGCGGCGAGGCGCTCGGCCCACTGCCGCAGCGGGGACGACTTCCGGGGCAGCGCCGCCGCTCCGTCCCGGCCGGCGCGGCGGGCGCGGTAGGCCCGGTCGAGGTCCTCGAGCAGCAGGTGCCAGGAGACTCCGTCGACGACGAGGTGGTGGACGGCCAGGTGCAGCACGTGCGGCCGTCCGGGGCCCCGCTCGTGCAGTACGGCACGCAGCATCGGGCCGTGGCGCGGGTCGTGGGGGCCGAGGTGCGGGGTGTCGGTGTCCGGGCCGGTGTGGCGCGCGAGGCGGCAGCGGGCGGCCGGTCCGTCGATCAGCCACCGTACGTCCGCGTCGTCGGTGAGGAAGCGGGAGCGCAGGGCGTCGTGGTGGGCGATCACGTCGTTGAGGGCGTCCTCGAGTGCGGTCGCGTCGACGCCGGCGTGCAGTTCCACCGAGAGTGTCTGGGCGAAGTGCCCGGCGCGCTCGCCCGCGCTGTCGAAGAGCCAGCGCTGGATGGGTGTCAGCGGCGCGGTGCCCGTGGCCTCGACGGGTGCGGTCGCTGCGGCGGGCCGCCGGCTTGCCGCCTCGTCGGCGCAGCGGGCCAGGGCGGCGACCGTCTGGTGCCGGTAGACGTCCCGCGAGGTGACGGTGAGGCCCGCCTGCCGGGCCCGGGCGACGACCTGGATGCTGAGGATGGAGTCGCCGCCCAGCGCGAAGAAGTTGTCGTCCGCTCCGACCCGCTCCACGTGCAGGACGTCGGCCCAGATGGCGGCGAGGGTCCGTTCGGTGGGGGTGCGGGGGGTGACGTGGCGTGTGGCGGGTGCGGCCGGCGCCGGGTCGGGGAGCCGGCCGCGGTCCAGTTTGCCGTTGGGGTTGAGCGGCAGGGCGGGCAGCACCACGACGGCCGAGGGGACCATGTAGTCGGGCAGGGTGCGCCCGAGTTCGCGGCGTACCGCCTCCGGTTCCACGCGGGCGCCGGGGGCGGGGACGACGTATCCGGCCAGGCGGCGGTGGCCGTCGCCGTCGCCGTCGCGGACGGTCGCGGCGGCCTCGGCGACGCCCGTGCAGCGGCGCAGGGCCTCCTCGACCTCGCCCAGTTCGATGCGGAAGCCGCGCACCTTGACCTGCTGGTCGATGCGGCCGAGGTACTCGAGCCGGCCGTCGGCGCTCCAGCGCGCCAGGTCGCCCGTGCGGTACATGCGGCCGCCGGGGACGCCGAAGGGGTCGGCGACGAAGCGCGCGGCGGTCAGACCGGGGCGTCGCAGGTAGCCGCGGGCCAGCCCACCGCCACCGAGGTACAACTCACCCGTGACACCCGGAGGCTGGGGGCGCAGCAGGTGGTCCAGCACGTAGGCGCGGGTGCGGGCGACGGGACGGCCGATGGGCGGGGCCTGGTCGGGGACGGCGCCGCCGGCGAACCAGGCGGTGGCGTAGACGGTGGCCTCGGTCGGGCCGTAGAGGTTCGCCACCTCGGCCGAGGGCATGGCGTCCCTGATGTCCCGCACGGTCCGGGCGGGCAGGGCCTCGCCCGCCAGGACGACGGTGTCCGCCTCGACGGCGCTGTCGCCGCCGAGCACGCGGGAGAGCACGGACGGGACGCCGCTGAGGAGTCCGGCCCGGCGCGGGCCGTCGCCGTCGGCGAGGGCCGGGAGGTCGGCGACCACCTCGACGCCGCCGCCGGCCAGCAGGGGGCACAGCAGTTCGAAGACGGACACGTCGAAGTTGAGGGAGGTGGACGCGACGACGTGCGCCAGCCCGCGCGGGCCGAACGTCTCCTTGGCCCAGGCGGCCAGCGCGGCCACGCTGCGGTGGGTGACGATCACGCCCTTGGGACGGCCGGTGGATCCGGAGGTGTAGATGACGTAGGCGGGGTGGGACGGGTCGAGCGGTTGGGTCCGGTCGGCGTCGGCCAGGTCGGTGTCGGCCAGGTCGGTGTCGGCCAGGTCCGGGGCACCGGCGTCGGACGGCTCGGCGTCCTCCAGGAACAGCGCTTCGCAGTCGTCGGGGAGCGTGTGGGCGGTCTCACGGGTGGCGACGACGAGGGCGGGGGCCGCGTCGGCGAGCATGAAGCGGATCCGCTCGGCCGGGTAGCCGGGGTCGACGGGCAGGTATCCGGCGCCCGACTTCAGGACGGCCCACAGCACCGGCAGCAGGTCGGCGGAGCGCGGCAGGCACAGCGCCACCAGGGACTCCGGGCCCGCTCCGTGTGCCGTCAGCAGCCGGGCGAGCCGGTTGGCACGCCGGTTCAGCCCGGCGTAGTCCAGCCGGGCCCCGCCACAGGTCACGGCGGTCCGGTCGGGGGTTCGGGCCGCCTGCGCCTCGAACAGCGCCGGGAGCGTGGCGCCGTCGGCGTGCTCGCCGGCCTGCGCGGGCGGGTTCCAGGAGTCGAGGAGCGTGCGCCGCTCGTCGTCCGACAGCAGCGGCAGTTCGGCCAGCGTCCGGTGCGGGCCGTCCGCCATGCCTTCCAGCAGACGGTGCAGCTGCCGGCTCATCCGGGCCACGGTCGCCGCCTCGAACAGGTCGGTGTTGTACTCGACCGTCAGCTCGCAGCCGCCGTCGGCGCGCGGCGCGAACTCCAGCACGAGGTCGAAGCGGGCCGCCGGGCGGGGCAGCGGATGCTCCTCGATCCGCACCCCGGCCGCCAGCGGCGGCCGGGCGGGCGCCGCCTGCTGCACCACCAGCACCTGCACCAGCGGAGTGCGGCTGGGGTCTCTCTGCGGGGCCAGTTCCTCGACCACCCGGTCGAACGGCACGCCGTCGTGCGCGAAGGCGTCCAGCACTCCCGCGCGCACGGACTCCACGAACCGGTCGACCGTGACGGCTCCGTCGACCTCGCCGCGCAGCACGACGGTGTTGGCGAAGAAGCCCGTCACGTCCTCCAGTTCGCGGCGGCCCCGCCCGTTGGTGACGGTCCCGAACGCCACGTCCCGCTGCCCGGAGTAGCGGGAGAACAGCACGGCCGCCGCCCCGGCGAACAGCGTGAAGACGGTCGTGCCGCGGCCCTGGGCCAGCTGCCGCAGCCGGTCCACCAGGTGCTTCGGGAGGTCGTGGCGGTGTGCCGCGCCCGCGGTGGTGCGCACCGCCGGCCGGGGCCGGTCGGTGGGCAGTTCGAGTTGCTGCAGGCCGGCCAGGTGGCGCTTCCAGTAGGCGAGGTCGTCGGCGTCCGCGTCGCCGGTGCGCCGCTCGCGCTCCCACAGCGCGAAGTCCGGGTACTGCACGCCCGGCCGGGGAAGGCCGGCCGGTTCGCCCCGGGCCTCCGCGCGGTAGAGCGCCGCCAGGTCCCGGGTCAGGACGCCGACCGACCAGCCGTCGGTGACGATGTGGTGCTGGGCCAGCAGCAGGACGTGGTCCTCGGGTGCGCGGCGGACGAGCAGCGCCCGGGTCAGGGGCCCGGTCGTCAGGTCGTGGGGGCGGCGCAGTTCCTCGGTCAGCAGGCGCTCGACGGCGTCGCCCCGCCGGTCGGCGGACAGGTGGGCGACGTCGGCGGTGCGCAGGGGCAGTACCGCCTCGGGGGCGATCAGCTGGACGCCCTGGCCGTCGACGGTGGCGAAGGTGGTGCGCAGGGAGTCGTGGCGGGCGGCGAGCCGGTCCAGGGCGCGTCGCAGGGCCGGCGTGTCGAGCGGGCCGCGCAGCCGCAGCGCCACGCCGGTGTTGTACTCGGTTCCGCCGTCGGTGAGGTCGTCGAGGAACCACAGGCGTCGCTGGGCGCTGGAGAGCAGGACGGGCTCTTCGCGCGGGGCGGAGGGGATCGGGTCCGGCGGCGCGGCGGCGGACGGCTCGGCGGCCAGCGGGGCGAGCGCGGCGACGGTCCGCGCGGTGAACACGTCGCGCAGGGAGAGCCGGACGCCGAGGGCTTCCCGGATCCGCGTCAGGGTGCGGGCGGCGAGGATCGAATCGCCGCCCAGGTCGAGGAAGTCGTCGGTGACTCCGACGGCGTCGACGCCGAGGACGTCGGCCCAGATCTCGGCCAGGGCCCGCTCGTCGTCGGTGCGCGGCTCGACGTGCTCCTCGGTCCGCGTGCCGCCGGGGGCGGGCAGGGCCCGCAGGTCGATCTTGTGCTGCGGGGTGAGCGGCAGCGTGTCCAGGACGACGACGGCGGAGGGCACCATGTGGGCCGGCAGGGTGGCCGCGAGGGCGGCTCGCAGCCGGGCCGGCTCGGGTATGCGGGCCGGGTCGGCGGGCGTGACGTAGCCGACGAGCCGGCCGCGGGCGGGTTCCTCGTCGCGGACCACGACGACGGCCTCACGGACGCCGGGGTCACGGGTCAGGGCGGCCTCGATCTCGCCGGGCTCGATGCGGAAGCCGCGCACCTTGACCTGCCGGTCGACCCGGCCGAGGAACTCCAGCTCGCCGTCCGCCCTGCGGCGCGCCCGGTCGCCGGTGCGGTAGAGGCGGGCGCCGGACGGTCCCGAGGGGTGGGCGACGAACCGGGTCGAGGTCAGGCCGGGGCGGCCGAGGTAGCCGCGGGCCAGCCCGTCGCCGCCCACGTACAGCTCACCCTCGGCGCCGGGCGGCACCGGGCGCATCGACGCGTCCAGGAGGTGGGTCCCGGTGCCGGGCAGCGGGCTGCCGATGGCCGGTGTTCCGGTGCCGGCGGTCAGCGGTCCGGTCCAGGTGGCGACGACGGTGGCCTCGGTCGGCCCGTAGGAGTTGATCATGCGGCGGCCGGGTGCCCACCGGTCGACGAGCGCGGCCGGGCACGCCTCTGCTCCGACGATCAGGGTGCGCAGGTGCGGCGCGCCGCCGGTGTCCGCCGGGTCGGGCAGGGTGGCGAGGGCGGCGGGCGGTATGAGTGCGTGGGTGATGCGGTGCTCGTCCAGGACGGCGGCCAGTTCGTCGCCCAGCCAGGGCCCGCCCGGCGGTACGACCAGCAGGGCGCCGGACAGGACGGAGACGCACAGCTCCAGTACGGAGGCGTCGAAGCTGGGTGAGGAGAACTGCAGTACGCGGTCGCCCGGGCCGACGGCGTACCGCTCGGCGGCGGCGGCGGCGAAGGCACCGATGCCGCGGTGGGTGACGGTGACGCCCTTGGGGGTGCCGGTGGAGCCGGACGTGAAGATGACGTATGCCGCGTGGTCGGGGAGCACGCGGCTCTCGGGCGGATTCACCTCCCGGTCCCCGGCGTCCATCAGCGCGCGGACCCGGTCCGGGTCGTCCAGGACGACGGCCGGCGCGGCGTCGGCGAGCATCAGCGCACGCCGTTCGGCCGGATAGGCGGGGTCCACGGGGAGGAAGGCGGCACCGGCCAGGGCCACGGCCAGTTCGGCGGCGATCAGTTCCATCGAGCGCGGCAGGACCAGCGCCACCGTCCGCTCCGGTCCGGCGCCGCTGCCGGCGAGGTGGGCGGCGAGTCGGCCGGCCCGCCGCGCGAGTTCCCCGTACGACCAGGTGTGCCGGCCGTCGGTCACCGCGGGGGCGTGCGGGTCTCGCGTCACCCACCGGGCGAACAGCTCACCGAGCGGGACGTGCCGGGTGGCATGGTCCGCGCCGGTCGGCGGGGTCGTGCCGCCAGGTGCGGAGTCGGGCGTGGCGGGGTGCTGGGCGTGCAGGTCCGTCATCGGGGCGAAGTCCTTCGGGCGCGGGGCGGCGCGCGGACCCGGCGCGCCGGTCTCGGGCAGCCTGCGGGCACACCTGAGCGGCGCGGGGGTCCATGCGTACGGGGCGGGTGCGTGACGCGGGCGCGGTCAGACGGCGCCGGTGCGGCGCGCGGTGCGTCCGGATATCTGCAGGCGGTCGATGGTCCCGGTGGCGGGGTCGCGGTGGAAGCGGCCGCCGGGCTCGTGCCGGCCGGTGGCCGGGTCGACCAGATCGCAGGACAGGTCCGGATAGCACACCAGCGGGAGGGGGTAGTCACCGTCGACGGACAGGGTCGGTGTGCCGTCCCCGTCGAGCTTGACCGCGTACTCGGTGCCGCCGTTGCGGTAGGTGCCGGCGCATTCCGGCAGCGGTACGGCAAGGCCGCGGCGGGCGGTGGACGGGGCGGCCGGCACCCGTATGCCGGTGAGCCGGGCGAGGTCGGCGGCGAGGTCCCGCCACAGGGCGGTGGCGCCGCCGGCGTTGCCGGTGAAGGCGACGACGACGCCGCTGTCCGGCTCGGCCCGCAGATGGCAGGAGGTGCCCTGGGCGTTCCCGTCGTGGCCGCACCACACGTGGCCGTCCTGCTGGAAGAGGGCGAGGCCCAGGCCCCAGGAGTCCGCCAGGGCACCGGGGTCGGCGGCCGGTTCGGGACGGCGCATCCGGGCGGCGGCGGACGCGGGCAGGACGGTGGACCGGCCGATGACGGCCCTTCCCAGGGCCACCAGGTCCTCGGCGCTCGCCAGCAGGGCTCCGGCCGGAGCCTCCACCGGGGCGAGGTTCTGGTGGGCCGGGCGCACCAGGCCCGTGGCCGTGTTGAGGGCGTGGCCGGTGGCGACCGGCCGCTCGGGGGTGGCGTCGCCGAGGAAGGCGGGGACGATGCCCAGGGGTTCGAGGAGGAGCGCTCGCAGCGCTTCCTGCCAGGTCATGCCCGTCACTTCGGACACGAGCCGGCCGGCGGCGACGTAACCGGCGTTGGAGTAGGAGAAACCGGTTCCCGGCGGGAACAGGGCGCTCCGCGCGGTGCAGACCGCCGAGAGGTAGCGCGTGGCGGTGGTGCCGGCGGCGCTGTCGGAGTCGGGTCCGGTGGGCAGGCCGGCGGTGTGACCTAGCAGGTGGCGCACGGTCACCTTGGATAACGGCCTTAACTCGGGCAGCAGTTCGGCGACGGGATCGTCGAGGTCGAGGTCCCCGTCGTCGGCGAGGAGCAGCACGGCGGCGGCCGTGGCGAGCTTGGTGACGGAGCCCAGGGGTACGGCCGTGTCCGCGGTGAACGGGGTGCCCGTCAGGGCGTCGGCCGTGCCGGTGTGCACGCTGAGGGTGTGCGTGCCGGTGTGGACGGCCAGTTGGGCGCCGGGCACGCGGTGGGCGTGCGCGAGGGAGCCGAGGCGGCTCTGCAACTCCTGGCGCAGCGGGGACGGCGGCCGGTCGGCGGCCGGAGCGGCGGTGGGGTACGGCATGAGAAGGGGACTCCTGGTGAGAGCGGGTGCGGGGAGGGAACGCGGCCGGTCCGCGGGTGAGCGGTGCGGGACCCGCGCGCGTCGACGCGCGTCACGCCCTGGTGACGGCGACCGGCAGGTGGCGTACGCCGACGGTGACGGCCGGGTTCTGGTACGCGACGTCGTCGTAGGAGGGGACCGCGAGGGCGGGGAAACGTTCCATCAGCATATGCGGCACGACCCCTGCCTCCAGCCGGGCCGGCGGCGCGCCGAAGCGGAAGTGGATGCCGTGGCCGAAGGTCGGACGGGGATTCGGGCTGCGGGCCGCGTCGAAGACGTCCGGAGCGGTGGAGCGGGCGACACCGTCGGGCAGGCGCGCGCACACGGCCTCGACGCGCGGCGCGGGCCCGTGGACCGTTCCGAGGGTGAAGGCCTGGCTCACCAGGGTGCGGAGTGTGCGGTGCTCCGGCGGGTCCATGCCGACGAGGTCGCCCTGCCGGAAGGTTTCGGAGTCCTGCCGGGTGGGGGCGATCGACGTGAGGCCGGAGGAGTGCGTCGCCGGGTCGGCGAGGACGGCGAAGACCTCCTGGTGGCCCACGACACGCCGCTGGCCCTGCGTCTCGTCGTAGGCCACGGGGCCCGCCTCGCGCAAGGACCGCCGCCGGTCGGGTAACGCGTCCAGGGGCGATTCGGCCCCGGTCGGTCGAGTGCTTGTCACCGGTTCTCCTTGGGTGGGGACGCGCGGGCCCGGCATGGGCCATCAACGGTGGTGCGGGTTCGCCGGGCGGGAAGCCGTGGCCGTCACGGGCCTGGTCAGCGGGTGTGGCACCGCACGGCAGCCCTCGCTCCGCGCCAGGTGGCCGACTCGTGGCCGGGCCGGGCCGGCAGCCGCTCGGGAGCGGCCCGCCCGCCCTCTCACGGAATGCCCGTGGCCGCCGGGGGGCGTCAGCAGACCCGGGGACAGGTTTCGTACGCCGGGGCGGCGGTTTTGAGCGGTCCGGACGTCCGCCGTGCGGCCGGCAGGCCCGCACGCCCGCAGCCTGGTGACACGTGCCTCGGGCACAAAGCAGACATCACTACATCCCCCAGCGACTCTTCCCGCGCAGCGGCCCCGCGCAGGACTCTCCTGTCCCACGATTTAGTGCTTTGCGTGCCGAAAAGGCACTTCGGCGCGATCCATCCCGGCCGAATGCGCTCACAGTTTTCACGTTGGGTCACAGGATGGCAACCCCCCGAAACTGGAGGGGAGATGGCCGGTCAGTGAACCACCGCCAGGTGCGCGTATCCCGTCCCTCCACGCTCAAACCCCTTGCCCCCAAGGAGAATTGACTTCATTTCAACAACTTGCCCATGACCGCCACCACCTGCACCGTCCGCCTCGGACGCATGGACTCTCGCCCCGTGGATTTCGGCCAGATTCGGCACCGGCGTGCCTGAACGCCGCCCAGCCCCGGGCCTTTCGGCGGCCGCCCGGCACGAGGGAACGACCCGGCGCGTGGAAGGAGTCACCGGCGCTCACGGTCACCACCTGTGCGCGGGCGTACACCAACGAGGTCGCGGCAGTACCGCGAGCCCCCGCGAGCCGCGAACGCTCAGCCCGTCATCGTCCGCCGGTGTCGGCGCACTCGGCGACGAGCCGCACGACGGTGTCCGGATGGTCCGCCAGGAAAAAGTGTTCCCCGGGGAGGATTTCCAGCCGGAAACCGGCCGTGGTGTGACTTTTCCAGGCTGCGGCCCGCTCCGGCGAGACCTGAGGGTCCCGGTCCCCGGTCAGGCAGAGGACGGGCGTGTCCACCACGGCGTCGGGAACCGGCCGGTACCGGGTGACCGCCCGGTAGTCATTGCGCAGGACGGGCAGGAACAGGTCCATGAGTTCCGGGCTGCGGACGATCTCCGGAGCGGTGCCGCCGAGACCGGCAAGGTGGTCGAGGATCTCCCGGTCGGAGTCGAAAGCGGGGATCTCGCGCGGCACCGACGGGGCGGTCCGGCCGGAAACGACGAGACGGCAGTGTGCGGTCAACCGGTCGCGCCCGAGCCGGAGTACCGACTCGAAGGCGACGGACGCCCCCATGCTGTGGCCGACGAGCACGAGCGGCACGGGCTCCGCCGCCCAGCGCCGCAAGGACGGCATCAGCCGGTCGGCGAGTCCTTCGACGGTCGCCACGAACGGCTCGCCCAAGCGCTCCTGCCGCCCCGGGTACTGGACGGCCGCGACGTCGTACCCCTCGGGGAACCACCGCGCGAACGGCGCGTAGAACGAGGCGGCGCCGCCGGCGTGCGGAAAGAAGAGCACGCGCGCACGAGGTGGCACGGCACCGCGCAGCGGCCTGATCCAGGGGTCCTTGTCCTCCATCGGCGCTCCCCGTCCCCTTTCCTGTGACCGGGTTGCACGCCCGGCCGACCTGGTGTGACCATCGCCGACCGTACGGCGCCCGGACGCCGACCGTCGATGGCACCTCGCGGGGCGCGACCGCCAGGTGCCCGGCGGGGGCAGGTATCGGCCGGCGCGTGACCTTCGCCTGCCGGGAACCGGGTTCATCCCGTGCCGGCAGGGGCCACAGCCGGCGGGACAGCGGAACCCTCCGAAAGCCCTGGGCCATGGCCCGTCGGCCACCGGTCGTGAGCCGTGAGCCGTCAGCGAGGTGGCCGCCCACGGGCGGCGTCAGCCCGAGGGCCGTTCCGTCGTAGCCGGCCCCGGCTGAGGTGATCTCGCCATGGCGGGTGTGACCACCGCGTCGGACCGTCCTGAACAGCCCCGTTCACCGGGTCGAGCGCGCGACGGTTCGGCAGACCGGTCACCGCGGCGCGGAGGGAGGATGCGATCTCGACCGCCGGACGGACTCCTGACCGGACGGTGCTGCACGGATGATGTGCCGAGCCGCCCACCGGTCGGGGGGCGCGCCGACGGGCGTTCACAGTGTCGTGAGCTCCGCCGCGTCATCGGCCGCCAGGTCCTCGGTGACGCGCAGGGGATCGAGCACGTCCGCGGCGAAGTGCACACCGGGAGCGATCGCCCCGTGGAACGCCCCGAGAGCGGCGGCGGCAGCGAGGAACCCGCTCAGCTCGTAGGAGTCCGCGGCCCGCAGGACGAGCCTCGCGGTGGGCGGGCCGTCCGCCGCTCCGTCCCAGAGGTGGAACTCCTGCCCGTACCAGGCCCCGTGGCGCCGCACGTCCTCGTCGGTCGCCGCGACCAGGTCGGCGGTCTCCGTGCTGTCCAGCGCCCATGCCATGGCCAGTTCCTCCGCCAGGCGCCCGCCGCCGAAGACGGTGTACCAGCGCACCCGGCCGATGCCCGTGGCGCGGGCCAGCCGGACGGCCTCGGTGGACAGGAAGGGGAAGGCGTCGACGGGTGCGGGGAAGGCGTCGAGCCGCACCCCTCGGCGAGGGGCCAGCGCGCGCTCCCGCATCCGGCCCTCCTGCCAGGCGGCCGCCGGCGTGCCGTGCTCCGGTCCCCGGCCGAGCAGCACGTCACCGGCGGCGGCCGGGGTGAGCGGCGCGACACCCCCGACGTAGGCGTCCAGCGCGACGGCACCGGCGGCGCGGGCGGCCAGTGCGCGGGGCAGCAGCGACGACAGACCCGGCAGCGCGCCGGCGGACAGCACGGCCGCGCGTCCGGCCGCCGCCCATCGCCCGGCGCCCCCGTCGGCCGACAACAGGGTGTGGACCGGGTCGTCACCGGCCGCGTCGACGTAGTCCGCGCCATTGCGCAGCGCGGCCCGCGCCACCGTGTCGAGGACACGGTACGAGGGACCCGCGCAGTTGACGACGAGTCGGCAGTTCGCCGCGAAGCGATCCAGTGAACGGGGGTCGGTCAGGTCGACGGCCAGGGCGCTCACGTCCGGGCCGCCCTCCGGGAGGCCGGCGATCAGCGCTTCCGCCCGGCCCCGATCGCGGCCGGCCACCAGCAGCGGGTGGACACCCGCCCGGTGGAGCCGTCGTACGACCGCGCTGCCGACTGCTCCGTACCCGCCTATGACGCCGATGGCTGCCAGGTGTTGCACCGGTACTCCCACCATTTCTCACTGATCCGGTTGATGAAAATGATAATTATTATCGTAGTCATTATTTGCTGGGCCGAGAAGGAAGTGACGACGATGTTCGACGTGATCGTGGTGGGCGGAGGGCCCGCCGGCCTCAACGCGGCGCTGGTGTCCGGGCGTCAGCGCAGGCGGGTCCTCCTGCTGGACTCGGGCCGCCCCCGTAACGCGCCCGCGGCGCGGATGCACATGTTCCTCAGCCGTGACGGCTTCCCGCCCGCCGAGCTGCGCCGCATAGGCCGGGAGCAGCTCACCGCCTACCCGAACGTGGCCGTACGGGAGGCCACCGTCACCGCCGCCGCGCCCGAGCCGCAGGGGTTCGCCCTGACGCTGGCCGACGGCACCGTGGAGCGGACCCGGAAACTGGTCCTCGCCACGGGGCAGGTCGACGTGCTCGACGAGCAGGTGGAGGGGCTGTCCGCGTTGTTCGGCCGGGGGGTGTACCACTGCCCGTTCTGCCACGGCTGGGAGACCGGCGGGATGAGCCTGGCCGTCCTGGGGCACGAACTGCCGCAGGTCATGCAGGCCCTGTACCTCGCCGACCGTTTCAGTCCCGACGTGATCGTGTGCACCAACGGGCATCCGGTGCCCGAGCAGGCCGCGGGCAGGCTCTCCGACGCCGGGATCGCCGTGGAGGAGGCAGCCGTGGCCCGCGTCGAGGGCGAGGAGGGCGCCGTCCGCCTGGTCCTCGCCGACGGGCGGGTGCTCGAGCGGCAGGGCGTCTACCATCGGGCGCCCACCCGCCAGCACTCCCCGCTGGCCGAGCGGTTGGGGTGCCGGATGCTGCCGGACGGTTGCGTGCGGGTGGACGAGTTCCAGCGCACGTCCGTGCCCGGTGTGTACGCGGCCGGCGACACCGCCCGGCTGGAGGCCCTGCCGGACGCCCTCACCTTCGTGATCACCGGTGCCGCCGACGGCGCCCGTGCCGCGGTCTGGCTCGACCAGGAACTCTTCCGCGAGGACGCCGGGCTGGGCGGCTGACACCGGGGT